>NZ_JBQKGN010000018.1:0-39104 GCF_052118785.1 Collinsella sp. LCP21S3_A9
CGTCCTTCGTCTGCTCGATGAACAGGTCGAACTTGGGGAAGCAGCCGCGGCGGTTGAGCAGGCGCAGGCCGAAGCAGTCGGCGAGGTAGTAGCCCTTCTCGCAGCCGCCGGAGCCATGGTCGGAGGCCATCATGACGCAGTTCTCGGCGCCCACGGCCTGCCCGATCTTGCCCTCGGGGTTGGTCATGGCGAAGACGCGCACGCCCATCTCCCTCATCTTGCCGACGGCCTCGAGCACCTCGGGGGTGGTGCCGGACTCGGAGGCGGTCAGCACAACGGATTTGTCGGTCATGCGCTTGTGGCCCATGACGTTCCACTCGGCGGCGTGGATCAGGTAGACCTCGAGGTCGCGGTCGCCGAACTTGTTCATGAGGTACTCGAGCTGCATGAACTCGTCCCAGGTGCCGCCGACGCCCATCAGGAAGACGGCGTCGTAGCCCTCCTCGTGCACGCGGTCGGCCAGGGCGGTCATCCGCTTGCCGGCCTCGTAGACGTTCCTGCCGTCCTCGAGGTAGCCCTCCTGGTCGAAGTGCATGATCTCGATCTTCTCGGTCTCCTTCATTCCCGCTCCTTTCACGAGCAGTTCGAATTGTCGCACGGACTGACCGGGCTTGCCGCCCCGTCGCGCCGCTTAACCTTGTGGACATCTTGGCCCCAAGCTCAACAATTCAAAGGTTCTTAATACCAGTGAACGATTACAGGTTAGCCGTTTTTAATACCGATTTTTTGATTTCGTCCTCCCATCTCGGTAGACGGTCAGTTTTTGCCGCTCATCGGTCATGCGACACATGTCCGTAAAAAATGAGCACCCCGCCGTGCACGAGGATGCTCTAGACGCTAATAGTTGTAGGTATATCCGCCGGCATCGCCGCGGTTAAAAGACTTGGCATGCTCAATCGGCTGCCCACTCGAGTCATAGGTCAGGCATTCCAGTACGAGCGCCAGATCGCCCGGCTCAAGATTGAGCAAACTCGCATCGCGTGCGCCCAGCGCTTCAATATCGAGTTTCTCAATCGACTTGTCCGGCTTGCGCCCCAACATGTCATAGGTCTCGAACAGGCTGAAGACCGAAATGTCCACGTCTTCGATGCCCGGAAACAGCAGACACGGAATCAGCGTCATCTCGATCGATACGGGCTCACCATCAATGCAGTTGAGACGGCGCACCGAGTAAAGCAGATCGTCCTCGGCGATGTCAAACAGGTCGGCGTAATACGGGCCGGCGTAGCGTTTGGAGCGCGCCAGGATGCGCACCGACGGCGTCGCACCCGACGCCAGAACCGACTGACGGAAGCCGCCCTTGCGTTCGTGCTCGTCAAACCACTTGTGTCCTACAAAGGCGCCCTTGCCCTGTACCCGACGAATCTGGCCACTTTTGACCAGCTCGTCCATGGCGCTTCGGATTGTCAGGCGCGTCGTGCCAAACTCCTCGGCCAGCTCGTTTTCGGACGGAATCATCGAGCCCGTCGGGTAGTCGCCGCGCTCAATTCGCTCCGCAATGCAGCGGCGAATTTGCTTGTAAACCGGCAAGTCTTCTACTGCATCAGCCATTCGACACCCACCTTCGTCGCAACGCCGTCCGCCTCCCCGTTATCGGCAAAACGATACTTGGTCGGCAGAATCACGGACTTGCAATACTCGACAAAGCCATCGTTCTCGTCACGCTCGTGCGAAGCTTTGTAAAACACCGGCGTGCCCTCCTGGGCACCCAGCAACTTGGCCTCGTCGGCGTTCAGACGGCTGATGGAAATATACTCCTTGCCGTGCGCCACATGGACATTCCCCTCTTTAAGCAAAACGTCGTAGAGGCTTTCCTGCTCAAAATCGTGATCGGGAAGCGAGGGGCACAAAGACAGGTTGACGTGAGCCGTCTCAATCGACGCCGGGGAACCATTAACCACGCGCACACGTCGAATGCAGAAGAGCGGCGTGCCCAGGTCGATCTGGGCTTTTTGGGCCAAATCGATATCGGCGTACACGACCTTGGACCAAACCAGGCGCGCGGTCGACTTTGAGCCAACCCTCTCCACCGCCTGCGTATAGTTCCATGTTTCCTGAAAGATGTTCAGCGGTTTGGGAGGACACACATAGGTGCCCGAACCGCGGCGGCTTTCCAAAGTTCCGCACGAAATCAGACGCGTGATCGCAGCGCGCAACGCCGTGCGTGACACGCCCAGCTCTTCACAAAGCACACGCTCGGCGGGCAGCCGGTCACCACCCTGCAGGTCATAATGTTTGATATACCAAAGAATGCCCTCAAAGGCGCGATCTTTGGGCGGAATCGCATATGGTTCACTCGACATGGGCAAGGCTCCTCAACCGCTTGATGCTGCGGGCATCATTGCTCCGGACGCCCCATGGCGTCGAAGGCTTCTTTGATCTGCTCCGCAACGTTCCGATACGACCGATATAGGCCGGAGTCTCGCTTGACTTCGCCCGCGGTCACCGGAATCTCAAGCTTCGAAATCTCATCCTCGCCGGTTTGCACGGCAACGATGACACCCATACCAAGGCACATATTACGCTTGGCAGCGTTGTTTTTGGTAGCCTGAGCTGGATTAATCAAAATCTGCTGAGCTAGTTCGCGATTGCTAAGCTCCGGCACATCCTCGGGATTTCCGGTCTCGACAATCTCGCACTGCAGCACGTCCGCATAGTCAAAAATCTTCGGCTCGCCGCCGCGCTGATGCACGGCCCACTTGCGGCGCGTGGCGTCCTGGTAGATAGCCGGCAAAAGTGTAAACCGCGGTGGGTCCAAAATCGTATCCGTGATGGTAAACACATCGGGATCAAAGGCATCCTGCGGGTTTTTCTTCTTGAACAGCCCCATATCAGCCTCCCGTACTAGTATTAAACAACTCAAGTTGAATATAGCACCAATTTCAAGCCGCCGCTTTACCGCATCGGTGCGTGGTGTCCATGGCTCGCCCAGCGGAAAAGTTCACGGACGAGGCCGGGGAGGCATGCTTTGTTTTGAGAAGTGGGCTCCGCGAACTTCTAAAAAAAAAGCATGCCTCCCCGGCCCCGGCAATGCAATCTTGGCTGACCATAGTTAGATGCACGGCTTCTAAGGCAGCATAAGCAAGGTCCCCATTACATAAAAAAGAATCAGCCCCCGCATATCGAAACGGTCGAGAGGGCCGCCTCCGGGCGGGTGTCTTCCTCTGAGAAGTTCGCGAAGCCCACTTCTCAGAGGAAGGCACCCGCCCGGAGGCGGCCCCAGCGCGAGACCGTCCCGGATGCTATTCGTTGTCGCCGGCAGTTAGCTGCGTTGCGGAGAGTACGCCGTCAGCAGCGGTTGCGGCCGCGGCATCGGGCCAGACCCAGTCGGTAAAGGCCGGGTGATCGAAGCCCTCGTCGCACGCGAACTCAAAGGCCTCGGTGCGGAAGGCCTCCCACTCATCAATCTGCTCGGCAAACTTATCGGCGTCAACCATGCGCAGCACGTCGGCGGCCAGGGCCCAGCGGTCCATGTTGTTCAGGCGCAGCATGTCAAACGGCGTGGTCGTGGAGCCCTTCTCCTCGTAGCCGTGGACGCGGAAGGCATCGTGGCCGGGGCGGTTCCAGATCAGGCGGCGAATCGTGCCGGCATAGGCGTGGAATGCGAAGAGCACGGGCTTCTCGCCGCGGCCAAACAGCTCAGCCCAGCGCTCATCGCTGATAGCTTGGTCGTTCTCGCAGACGTTCTGGATCTTGAGCAGATCGACTACGTTGACAAACCAGACCTTGATGTCCAGCCCGCGCAGCATATCGGTTGCGGCCAGTGCCTCGAGCGTCGGCACGTCACCGCAAGTAGCGACCACGACGTCGGCCTCGGCGAGCGAGTCGGCAGTCGATGCCCACTCCCAGGTCGCTACGCCCTCGGCGAGCTCAGACTTGGCCTCGTCGACCGTCTGGAAGGTGGGGGCGGGCTGCTTGCCACAGAAGATGGCATTGACGCAGTCGGTGGACTGGTAGACGCGCTCGGCCACAGCAAGGGCCATATTGGCATCGGCCGGATAATAAGCATTCACGACATGCGTGTCGTTGGCCTTGTTGAGCAGCAGGTCGATAAAGCCGGGGTCCTGGTGCGAAAAGCCGTTGTGGTCCTGGCGCCAGACATGGCTCGACAGCAAAATGTTGAGGCCGCTGATAGGAGCGCGCCACGGAATCTCGCGCTTGGTTGCTTCGAGCCATTTGCAGTGCTGGTTGACCATGGAATCGACCACGTGGACAAAGCTCTCGTAGGAGCTCCACACACCGGAGCGGCCGGTGAGCACGTAGGCCTCGAGGAAGCCCTCGCACTGGTGCTCGGACAGCTGCTCGACAACCTTACCGGAACCGGCCAGCAGCTCGTCGTTGGCGTCGTCCTCGTAGAAACCGGCATCCCACTGCTTCTTGGTCACCTTATAGGCAGCCTGCAGGCGGTTGGACGCGGTCTCGTCGGGACCGAAGATGCGGAAATCATCCATGTTCTTGGCCAAAACATCGGCAGTGTACTCACCAAAGACGCGGGCGGCCTCGGTGGAGCCCCAGCCGTGGCCCTTACTTGCGACGGGGATCTCGTGAGCGTGAATATCGGGAAGCTCGAGCTCGCGGCGTACCTTGCCGCCGTTCGCGTTGGGATTGGCGCCGATACGCAGCTCGCCGGTCGGCATAAAGGCCGTCACCTCGGGGCGCACCTGGCCTTCGGGCGTAAAGAGCTCCTCGGGCTTGTAGGAGCGCAGCCACTCGCGCAGCACGCGGAAATGCTCGTGGGTGTCCTTGGCACTCGCCAGCGGCACCTGATGGGCGCGCCAGGAGTCCTCGGTCTTCTTGCCATCAATCTGCTTGGGGCAGGTCCAACCCTTGGGCGTACGGAACACGATCATGGGATAGGCCGGACGGACCACGGTCTCGCCCGCAGTGGCCTGGGCCATAGCTGTGGCCTTGATGTCGCAGATCTCATCGAAGACCTGCTCGAACAGGGCGGCGAAACGCGCATGAATGCTCGCATGGCTCTCGTCGTCAAAGCCGGCGACAAAGAAATGCGGCTTATAGCCCATGCCCTCAAAGAACTTGGTGAGCTCCTCGTCGGACACGCGGGCAAGAATGGTGGGGTTTGCGATCTTGTAGCCGTTGAGGTGCAGGATCGGCAGGACGATACCATCGGTTGCCGGGTTCACGAGCTTGTTAGACTGCCAAGAGGTCGCGAGCGGACCGGTCTCGGACTCGCCGTCGCCCACCACAGCCACGGCCAGCAGGCTCGGGTTATCCATGACGGCACCGTAGGCGTGGCTGAGCGTGTAGCCGAGCTCGCCGCCCTCGTGGATGGAGCCAGGCGTCTCGGGCGCAAAATGGCTCGGAATACCGCCGGGGTAGGAAAACTGGCGGAAGAACTTCTGCAGGCCGGCCTCGTCATTGGTAATGTCGGGGCGAATCTCGCGGTAGGTACCATCGAGCAACGACTGGGCGGTGCCAGCGGGACCTCCGTGACCCGGGCCCATCAAGAAGATCGCGTTCTGGTTGTGATCGGCGATGAGGCGGTTGACATGACCGAACAGGAAGTTAATGCCGGGCGTGGTGCCCCAGTGACCGACCAGGCGGTGCTTAACGTCCGGGCGACCAAAGTCGCGCACCTCACCGGTTTTCTCATCGACAAAGTCGGGGCGCATGAGCGGGTTAGAGCGAAGGTAGATCTGACCGACGGACAGATAATTCGATGCACGCCAATACAGGTCGACGCCCTCGAGCTCGGAAGCCGGCACCTCGTGGCCCAGCTTTTTCCACGGCGTCCCCAGTGTTTTAGCCATTGTTTATGTCCCTCCGCTGTGCGGTCGCCCTCCAATACGGCAACCATTCGTTGGGACTAGTATATTTGCTAAAACGTTTTATCATGGTGAAAAAACGCTTTATCACCCTTATCAATCACATCGATCAACAAAACACGACATTCACCTGCGGCATTGTCTGCCACAGGTGTTCCACATTCGGTCTCTGCAAATTGATAAACGTGTTTAGTTATGTTTAGTAAGCTCGAGCACACTGCCCTTAACGATAAGCGCCGGCTCCAGGACGACCTCTTCGGCACGCCTACCGCCCCTACCGGCAAGACGCTTGGACATGCAGCCAAAAGCATGTTCCGCGAGGACACCAGGATCCTGCTCAATGGCGGTCAGCGCCGGCTCAAAGAGAACGTCGGCCGCCGAGTTGTCATAGCTCACCACCGAAATATCGCCCGGGATGCTCTTCCCCATCTCGTGCAAACGCTTGAGCAAACCGAGGGCAATGTTGTCCGAGCTCGCGAATACGGCAGTGGCGTCGGTTGCGAGCACCGCCTCCGAGGCCTCGTAGGCGCTCGGAATGTAGTACTCGCTCTCAAACTCCAAACGCGCGTCGATAGGCAGGCCAACCTCGCGCAGCGCGCGCTCATAGCCGGCAAGTCGCTTGCGACCCGTATTGGAACGACGCGCATTAACCAAGCAGGCAATGCGACGGTGGCCCTGCTCGATCAGATAGCGGGTAGCCATATAGCCACCCATCTCGTGGTCGAACATCACCTTGTCGCACTCGAGCCCCTCAATGGCGCGGTCGACCATCACGGCAGGGATGGGTAGATGGCTGACCTCTTCGCGCAGGGCACGGTCGTCCGAGAACTCGTCGCCTACCACCAGGAAGACACCATCGACGCCGCGCGTCACCAGCTGGCGCAGCAGTTCCAGGTCGTCGTCGGCGCTTCCGCCCGAGCTGGTAATAAAGAGCGCATAGCCGTCCTCGCGGCAGCGCTTTTCCAAGCTACCGGCAAGTGAGGCAAAAAATCGGCTCTCGATGTTGGGGACGATAAGACCCAGGGTGCGTGACTCGCGCATGACCAGGCTGCGCGCAATCTGGTTGGGAACATAGTGGTTGCGCGCCGCGACCTCCTTGATAAGCTTGCGGTTTTCTTCCGAGATGCGACAAGGCCGATTGTTGAGAACAAGCGAGACCGACGAGGGGGAAAGCCCCACCTCCTGGGCGATCTGCTTGAGGGTGACTTTGTTGGCCATCTCGCTCCTTCCGGGTTTACGCGCAATCTCTTGAAAGTATAGCGACTGCCCCTCTACCTCGATGATAAACACTTTACCAATCCGGTAGACGGCTGTTTTATCGCCGCCAGCGCACCAAATACGTCCAGGTGGGGTATATTGCAATCGATTGATGACAACGACCACAAAAAGGCGGATATTCGGATGCACGAGAACGACTGTTTTAACGAGGACCTGCTGTGCGCGCTCGCTGGCGTTGCCGGCGAGGACAACGTGTTGATGAGCGAGCCCATGCGCGAGCACACCACGTTTAAGATTGGCGGCCCGGCCGACGTCTTTGTCACGCCCGACACCGAGCAGGGCCTCGTCGCCACGCTCGATACCTGCTATCGCTGCGATCTGCCACTCACCATCGTGGGCAACGGCTCCGACCTACTCGTCGGCGACAAGGGCATACGCGGCGTCGTCGTAGCGCTAGGCGAGGGCCTCTCCGACATTACCGTCGACGGCACGCACGTTACGGCAGCAGCCGGTGCGCTGCTTTCGGATGTTGCGGCCGCGGCAGCCGAGGCCGGTCTCACCGGCATGGAGCCCATCTCGGGCATCCCCGGATCGGTCGGCGGCGCCTGCTACATGAACGCCGGCGCCTACGGTGCCTGCATGGCCGACGTGCTGGAGTCTGTACGTGTCTACAAGCCCGCCCGCATGCTCGACGACGGCACCCGCGGTAGCGGCAGCATCATCGAGTTCGATGTCGACGAGCTCAATCTGGGCTATCGCAAGAGCCGCATCGCCGACGACGGCTTCATCGTGCTTTCGGCCACCTTCAATCTCGCCCCGGGTAACGCCGCGATGATCAAGGCCGACATGGACGACTACCGCCAACGCCGCGAGGACAAGCAGCCGCTCGACATGCCGAGTGCCGGCTCCACTTTCAAGCGCCCCGAGGGCCACTTTGCCGGTAAGCTCATCATGGATGCCGGCCTGCGCGGCCATGCCGTCGGCGGCGCCCAGGTGAGCGAAAAACACTGCGGCTTCATCGTCAACGCCGACCACGCCACCGCCGCCGACGTCGACGAACTCATCCGCCACATCCAAGCAACCGTCAAAGACCAATTCGGCGTAGACCTAGAACCCGAAGTCCACCGAGTAGGCGAATTTTTATAAAAAGAAGGCCCCAAAAGGGGCCTTCACCATATTTATTCAGATAACCCAGTCCGGTGTGTCGTGCTCAGGACCCGTGAGGGCCGGGACAGTCCGAGAGGCATAAGGTTGATCGCGAGTTCCGCACGAGCCGGAGAGCACTTAATGTGCTCTCCGCGCGAGCAGGACTGCCCGAGCAGGCAGCCTTATGCCTCGCCCGCAGTCCCGGACCAAGCCGCAGCTACGACAGCGCAATACCGCCGAGCCAGCCCCAGCGCACGCCAGAGCCAGTACCGTAAAAGCTAATGAACGAGTCAAGCGACCTCGACGTGATGGCGCCCTCGTTACTCATAACGATGCCGCCGCCAACATAGATGCCCACATGTCCGTACAGCAGACCCGGCATACCGGTGCCACTGTGCGACGAGTCGGCCACGATCATGCCCACCTGCAGCGCCGAACGATCGGAGCTGTAGCACCAGGCGTTAAACATGTCGCACGCGTTGCCGCCAAAGTAGCCCACGCCGGCGTTGCGGAAGACGTTGGTGACCCAGGCGGCGCACCAGTTCAGGCCAGGCGAAGGCGTGGAGTAGCATGCGTTGACGACAGCCTGCTGCTTGCCCGAGCCGGCATTCTGTTGCGGATTTCCGGGCGCATACGATCCGCCACCCGAGTTTGAACCACCCGAGTAGGAATTGTTCTTGTTTGCGGCAGCCGCAGCAGCGGCAGCCTTCTTGGCAGCCTCCTCAGCCTGGGCGGCAGCGAGAATCTCGGAATCGCGCTGGGCCATGAGCTCCTTGACATCGTCGGAGAGGCCGTTCAGAACCGTCTGGACCTCCTGCTGCTTGGCCTGCATGTCCTGCATCTGGGCAGTCTGCTGGTCCTTAAGCTTCTCCAAGTCGGCTTTTTGCGACTCGAGTTCGGACTTCTGCGTATCGAGCTCTTTCTGGATGGTCTGGATATCCTCGATGGCGTCGCGGTCGCTCTTGTTGATCTTCTCAACATAGTGCGCATTGGCGACGAGCTCCTCAAACGAGCCCGAGGCGAGCAGCAGCGACAGGATGTTGGTGCCGCCCGACTTATAGCTGGCGGAAACGCGATCGGAAAGATCGCCGCGCTTCTTTTTGAGCTCGGCCTTCTTTTCGTCAATCTGCGCCTGCGTGCTGTCAATCTGGCCCTGTACGCTCTCGATATCGTTGAGGGTCTGGGCGTTCTTGTTGGCCAGCGCCGCGTATTCATTTGCGATGCTGTCGAGCTGGGCCTGGACCTCGTCAAGCTGAGCCTGGGCCGCATTGAGCTTGTCGGTGGTTTCCTTGGTGGCCTCCGCAGCATGGGCGCGAGCGGGCAGACCAAAAAGAACGGCTGCAGAAGCGGCGCCGAACAAGGCCTTGAGGGCAGTGCGACGCGAAAGCTCCTGGGAAAGGATGGAATCGCTGTTTGGTGACATATCTACTCCGTTACATGTTTATTTATATGTCGCTCAACTCATACATATTAGCGTACATCCGACACGTCCCAACGATTTCCACGAACGGCAACAAACCCCATGGTCGGCGGCTCGTATGCAAACGTCAAAGTCAAGGTTATGCCCACGCCAAACATTTCCATGAGTACGTTAGCATGTTCGTCTGCTTTTCCTGCCCTGCACGTTTTGGGTGCCCCTGCCTGCGCTATACTCCCTCAGGAAGTGTTCCTGATTCGATAGGAGACTACATGTCCAAAGCACTCGACCCCAAAGACACCTGCGTCCTCGTAACCGGTGGCGCCGGCTTTATCGGCTCGCACACCGTCGTTCAGCTGCTCGAGGGTGGCTACCAGGTCGTCATCGTCGACGACCTCTCCAACTCCAGCGCCGTCGCCGTCGACCGTGTCAAGACCATCGTGGGCGACAAGGCCGCCAAGAACCTCACCTTCTACGAGGCCAACGTGCTCGACCGCGATGCCATGAACAAGATCTTCGATACCCATCAGATCGACCGCGTCATCCACTTCGCCGGCTTTAAGGCCGTCGGCGAGTCGGTGAGCAAGCCCGTCGAGTACTACCACAACAACATCGAGAACACCCTGGTGCTCGTAGACGTTATGCGCAACCATGGCTGCAAGTCCATCATCTTCTCGAGCTCCTCGACCGTCTACGGCGATCCGGATAACCCGCCCGTCACCGAGGAAGACCCCAAGAAGCCTGCGACCAACCCCTATGGCTGGACCAAGTGGATGATTGAGCAGATCCTTATGGACGTTCACACCGCCGATCCCGAGTGGGACGTTGTGCTGCTCCGCTACTTCAACCCCATCGGCGCACATCCGTCGGGCCTGATCGGCGAGGACCCCAAGGGCATCCCCAACAACCTGGTGCCTTATGTCGCGCAGGTTGCCGTGGGCAAGCTCGAGGCCGTTCAGGTCTTTGGCAACGACTACCCCACCCCCGACGGCACGGGCGTGCGCGACTATATCCACGTGTGCGACCTGGCCTCGGGCCATGTGGCCGCCCTCAACTGGATGAACGGCAAGACCGGCGTTGAGATCTTCAACCTGGGCACCGGCACCGGCACCTCGGTGCTCGAGGTCGTCGCCGCCTTCTCCAAGGCCTGCGGCAAGGAGCTGCCCTATGTGATTCGCGAGCGCCGCGCCGGCGATATCGCCGCCAACTGGTGTGATGCCTCCAAGGCCGAGCGCATGATGGGTTGGAAGGCACAGTACGACATCGCAGACATGTGCCGCGACAGCTGGAACTGGCAGAGCCACAACCCCAACGGCTTCGCCGACGCCGAGTAGCAAAAACCTACACACCGTTCTTGCCCCGATCTCACGATGTGAGACCGGGGCTTTTTCATGGCATGTAACCATTCGCCGAAAATCGACCAACTTTTTTATCTTGCCTATACATGTTTAAACAACATGTATACAATAGGTGTATCGAATCAGAACATCGGAGGCGGACTGCACACCCATCGGCAGGCCGACCCCACAACAAGAAGGTTGGTGAGCGCATTCATGGAGCGTGCAAGCGGCGTCCTCATGCCCGTCTCATCTCTGCCCGGACCATACGGAATCGGCGGCTTTGGCTGGAATGCCTACGACTTCGTCGATTTTCTCGCCTCGTGCAAACAACATTACTGGCAAATCCTGCCCCTTACGACGACCAGCTATGGCGATTCGCCCTATCAGTCGTTCTCGGCCCGCGCAGGCAACCCCAACTTGATCGACTTTGCCGAGCTTATCGAAGCCGGCTATCTGGAGCAGCGTGACATCGACGGCGTCTTCCTTGGTTCCGACCCCAGCAACGTCGACTACGGTGCCATCTTTGTTGGCCGCCGTCAGATTCTCGATCGAGCCGCTGAGCGCTTTGCTGCCGACAAGCCGGCCGATTTCGACGACTTTATCCAAGCAAACGAGGACTGGCTCATTCCCTACTGCGAGTTTATGACCGTGAAGGAGGAGTGCGGACTCAAAGCCTTTT
The DNA here is from genome assembly GCF_052118785.1 of Collinsella sp. LCP21S3_A9. NCBI lineage: Bacteria > Bacillati > Actinomycetota > Coriobacteriia > Coriobacteriales > Coriobacteriaceae > Collinsella > Collinsella sp. LCP21S3_A9. The sequence goes on from NZ_JBQKGN010000018.1 coordinate 11,587, forward strand.
GGGAGTGGCCCGAGGAGCTCCGCCGCCGCGGCGCGGCATCCGCCAAGGTCTGCGCCACCCATCCCGAGCGCATGCTCTACCACCAGATGACGCAGTATTTCTTCGATCGCCAGTGGAGCCGCCTCAAGGCCTATGCCAACGAGCACGACATCCTGATCATCGGCGACCTGCCCATCTATGTCTCGCGCGACTCCGTCGAGATGTGGGCCACGCCCGGGCTCTTTAAGATCGACGCCGCCGGCAATCCCGTCAGCGTCGCGGGAACGCCGCCTGATCAGTTCTCGGCCACCGGCCAGTACTGGGGCAACCCCATCTATGACTGGGATGCCATGGAAGCAGACGGCTTCTCCTGGTGGGAGGACCGCGTCCGAGCCGCCCTCGACATGTACGACATCATCCGTCTGGACCACTTCCGCGGCTTTGAAGCCTTTTGGGAGGTGCCGTTCTCCTCTCCCGATTCGTCATATGGTTCATGGACGCAGGGACCCGGCCTCAAGCTCTTCAAGGTGCTCGAGGAAAAGCTCGGCACGCTTCCCATCATTGCCGAAGACCTGGGCTTTCTTACCCCCGGCGTCATCGACATGCGCGACACCACGGGCTTCCCCGGCATGAAGATTCTGCAGTTCGCTTTTGAAGGCAGCAACTCCTACTACCTGCCGCACAACTACATTGCCAACACCGTCGCCTACGTCGGAACGCATGACAACGAAACGGCACGCGGCTGGTATGAGGGAACGGCCACCCCGCGTCAGCGCGAGCAGGCGGCCCTGTACACCCACCAGCAGGCAGGCGAGTCCATGGCCGACGCGCTCAACCGCACCATCGCCGCCAGCGTGAGTGACACCTGTATCTACACCATGCAGGACCTGCTCAATCTGGGCAACGAGGCGCGCATTAACACCCCCGCCACCCTGGGCGGTAACTGGACGTGGCGCATGCTTGATGGCGCCATCACCCGCGAACTCGAGCGCAAGCTCATCGACTGGACCGAGACCTACTTCCGCATCCCGTCGGAAGCCGAAATCGAGCTTCCCCAATAGGAACCACCGCGCCCGATCCCACCCCACCGTGTGGACGCGACCGCTTTTCCCGCGCGAGGCCATCCCAATCCCTCGCGCGGGCTTCTATTGAATTTCTGACATGTAGTCGACTCACCACAGGAGGAAACATGCCCCGTATAAGCCTCGCAGAACTCGCCGAGCAGTCCTTTGGCACCTCGCTCGAGCAGCTCGATGACCGTCGTATTTATAAGCTGCTGGTCAAGCTCGTGCAGGAGCGCTCTGCCGCCTGTCCGCTCAACAACGGCAAGAAAAAGCTCTACTACATCTCTGCCGAGTTTTTGATCGGCAAGCTGCTCATCAACAATATGATCGACCTCGGCATCTATGACGAGGTTAAGGACCAGCTCGTCGCCGCCGGCCACGACCTCAACAAGATCGAGGAGTTCGAGGTCGAGCCTTCGCTCGGCAACGGCGGCTTGGGTCGTCTGGCCGCATGCTTCCTGGATTCCATTGCCACGCTGGGCCTTACCGGTGACGGCGTGGGCCTCAACTACCATTACGGCCTGTTCCGCCAGCGCTTTGCCGACAATCAGCAGAAGGCCGTCCCCGACGAGTGGCTCGGCGAGCAGGACATCCTGATCGATGACGACCGCTCCTACACCGTCGAGTTCGGTGATTTTGCCGTCACCTCCAAGCTCGTCAACATCGATGTGCCCGGTTATGGCCAGCCCACCAAGAACCGCCTGCGCCTGTTTGACCTGGCAAGCGTCGACGACGGCCTGGTCCCCGGCAGCTCCATCGACTTCGACAAGACCGAGATCGCCAAGAACCTCACCCTGTTCCTCTATCCGGATGATTCCGATGAGCAGGGCCGCCTGCTTCGCATCTACCAGGAGTACTTCATGGTGAGCAATGCCGCCCAGCTCCTGATCGACGAGGCCGTAGAGCGCGGCAGCAACCTGCACGATCTGGCCGACTACGCCGTGGTCCAGATTAACGATACGCACCCCACCATGGTCATTCCCGAGCTCATCCGGCTGCTCACCACCGAGCACGACATCGAGTTTGACGAAGCCGTTACCATCGTGCGATCCATGGTCGCCTACACCAACCACACGATCCTTGCCGAGGCGCTCGAGAAATGGCCGCTCACCAGCCTGCAGAAGGTCTCCCCCGCCATCGCCGACATCATCGTCAAACTCGATGAGATTGCCAAGGCCGAGCATGGCGACCCGCGTGTCGCCATCATCGACGAGTACGGCACCGTCCACATGGCCCACATGGACATTCACTTTGGCTTCTCCATCAATGGCGTCGCCGCACTCCACACCAAGATCCTGGAGAACACCGAGCTTCACCCGTTCTACGAGATCTATCCCGAAAAGTTCTCCAACAAGACCAACGGCATCACCTTCCGCCGCTGGATCCAGGGAGCCAACCCCGCACTTGCCAGCCTGCTCGACGATGTGATTGGCACCGATTGGCGCAGCACCGGCGACCTGAGCAAGCTCGCCGAATTCGCCGACGACAAGGACGTTCTTGAGCGCCTGGCCGCCACCAAGGTCAAGGCCAAGGCCATCATGCGCCAGTTCATGGCGCTCGAGCAGGGCGTGACCATTCCCTCCAACGCGATCATCGATGTTCAGGTCAAGCGTATCCACGAGTACAAGCGCCAGCAGATGCTCGCGCTCTACATCATCTGGAAGTACCTCGACATCAAGAACGGCAATAGACCTAAGCACCCCGTCACCATCATCTTTGGCGGCAAGGCGGCACCTGCCTACACTATCGCCCAGGACATCATCCATCTGATCCTGACGTTGTCGCAGTGGATCGCAAACGATCCCGACGTGGCTCCCTACCTGCAAGTCGTCATGATCGAGAACTATAACGTCACCGCTGCCGAGCGCGTGATTCCCGCCGCCGACATCTCCGAGCAGATCAGCCTGGCCTCCAAGGAGGCGAGCGGCACCTCCAACATGAAGTTCATGCTCAACGGTGCTTTGACCCTGTGCACGCTCGACGGCGCCAATGTCGAGATCGCCGAACTCGTGGGCGACGAGAACATCTACGCCTTTGGCGCCTCGTCCAAACAGGTCGAGCAGCTCTACGCCGACGGCAGCTACAACGCCGGCGCACTCTACCTCAAGCCCGGTATTAAGCTACTGGTGGACTTTATTACCAACCCCGCTTTTATGGCGACCGGCAACGCGGAGCGCCTGCAGCGTCTGCACGACGACATCAAGGGCAAGGACTGGTTTATGTCCCTGCTCGACATTGAGGAGTACATCCAGACTAAGGAGCGCGTGCTGGCAGACTACGAGGACCAGGACGCTTGGATGCGCAAGGCGCTGATCAACATCGCCAACGCCGGCACTTTCTCGTCCGACCGCACAATCTCCCAGTACAACGACGAGATTTGGCACCTGAGCTAATTTCGCTTCCATTACCCATCCTTTTGAAAGCGGAGTCGCGGCAACGCGGCTCCGCTTTTTGTGCCGATACGCCGGCCTGTGATTTGTCTCGACCAAATAATCTCGGCCTGTAACACCTAGACGGCAAAACTGGGTCTATCTGTTACAGATCAAGACAAGCAGAATTGTCCCGATGAACTGTCTCGATCTGTAACATCTGGCATCCAAAATTGGCTCTTCCTGTTACAGATCAAGACATACCGGACCTCCCACGGGGGTTTGTCTCAACCTGTAACAGTTAGACCCTGATTGACCTTCCAGATGTTACAGATTGAGACAAACTGACAGATGAACGGCCCCAGCACAAAGAAAGGCTCCCCTCTCGCTCAGCGGACGAGAGGGGAGCCTTATATGTGACCACGGCAAAAGGATGGCAAAACCGCAGTCGCCCAAAAGGAGGGTCTGATTGAATCGGGCCTAGATAAGGTTCTTGCCAGAGACCTTATCGAAAAGGTGGGTCGCATTCTTCTCGAACTTGAACCAGATGGGGTCGCCGGCCTTGAGCGAACCCCTGGCCTCGAGGTCGACGACAGGGATGATCAGGACAAACTGGCCGTCGGGAGACGTCACATGAACGTGCTCGGTCGAACCCATGAGCTCGGTGACCTCGATGGTGCCCTGAAGCGCACCCTCCTCGCCCTTGTCGGCAAGCAGAATCTGCTCGGGACGAACGCCGGCCGTGATCTCCTTCATGTCCTCGCCGTCCCAGTTAAGCGCAAGCTGAGCGCAGGTCTCGGGGGCCAGCGCGACATTCATGTCGTCGGTCTTGACGGTAAAGCCCTCGCCCGAGCGCACCAGCTGGGCATCGAAGAAGTTCATCTGCGGCACGCCGATGAAGCCGGCGACAAAGATGTTCGCGGGATGGTTGAAGACCTCCTGCGGCGTGGCGATCTGCTGAACAACGCCGTCCTTCATGACCACGATGCGGTCGCCGAGGGTCATAGCCTCGGTCTGATCGTGGGTAACATAGATGAATGTGCCTTTGATCTCGTGGCGAAGCTTAATGAGCTCGGCACGCATCTGGTTACGAAGCTTGGCGTCCAGGTTGGACAGCGGCTCGTCCATCAGGAATACCTTGGGGTCACGCACGATGGCGCGGCCGATGGCAACGCGCTGACGCTGGCCGCCCGAAAGCGCCTTAGGCTTACGGTCGAGGTACTCGGTGATACCCAAAATCTCGGCAGCGGAGCGAACCTTGCGGTCAATCTCGTCTTTGGGGACCTTCTTGAGCTCAAGCGTAAACGCCATGTTCTCGTACACTGTCATGTTGGGGTACAGAGCGTAGCTCTGGAACACCATGGCAATGTCACGGTCCTTGGGTGCCACGTCGTTGACGCGCTTGCCGTCGATGAGCACGTCGCCCGAGGTAATGTCCTCCAGGCCGGCAACCATGCGCATCGTCGTGGACTTACCGCAGCCAGAGGGACCAACGAGGACGATAAACTCCTGGTCGTGAACAGTGAGGTTGAAGTCCTCTACAGCGAGCACGCCATCCTCGGTAACCTTGAGGTTGTGCTTCTTCTCCTCGGTCTTCTTCTTTTTGCCAAAGAAGCCCTTCTTTTTGGACTCGTTGTTGGGATACACCTTCTGAACATGTTTGAGAACGATCTCGGCCATGTCTCTACCTTTCGATACGCGGCGCCACGCTGAGGGGCGCCGCAGAAACTTGCAAAACAGTTACGGCATCAGCCCTTGACGGCACCTGCCACCACGCCGTCGATGATGTACTTCTGGCAGAGGATGTACATGAGGACGATGGGGACAACGACCATCATGATGCAGGCCATCATGGGGCCGAGCTCGACGTGACCGTAGCCGCCGCGGAAGTACTGGATCAAGATAGGAATGGTCTTGTACTTGGTGGAGTCGAGGGTGAGGTAGGGCAGCAGATAGTCGTTCCAGACCCACATGGTCTCGAGAATGCCGACCGAAAGATAAGTGGGCTTCATGATGGGAAGGACGATCTTAAAGAACACCTGGACCGGGTTGCAGCCATCGATCATGGCCGCCTCCTCGATCTCGAGCGGGATGTTCTTTACAAAACCGGCGAACATAAAGACCGCCAGGCCCGCGCCAAAGCCAAGGTAAATAAAGCAGATGTTGAACGGCGTGTTGAAGCCGATGCGGTCCGCCAAATTGGACAGCGTGAACATGAGCATCTGGAACGGTACGACCATCGAGAACACGAACAGGTAATAGAAGAAGTTCGAGATCTTGCTGTTGACGCGCACCACATACCAAGCGCACATGGAGCAGCACACCAAGATCAGCACGACCGACGTGACCGTGATGATGAGCGAGTACATAAACGCCGAGGCAAAGCCCTGCTCGTTAAGGGCGTGCACGTAGTTTGCAAGGCCGTTGAACGTCTCGGGCGTGAGCAGATCGAATGCCGTGGTGGTGCTGATTGCGGTCCCTTTCTTAAAGGAATTGAGCGCAATCATGAACACGGGGTAAATCCATGCGAGCGACAGGATCGTAAAGAAAATCGAGAGCGCACGGTTGATAGCCTTATCGCGTTTCATTACTGCTGCACCTCCTTGGACCTCGTGGCCTTAAGCTGGATCATGGAGATTGCTACGACCAGGATGCAGAAGATAACCGCCTTGGCCTGACCGATGCCCTGCCATGCGATGCCAGCACGCGAATAGAACGTGTTGTAGATGTTCAGGGCGAGCATCTCGGTGGAGTGCGCCGGGGCGCCACCGGTAAGGGCGAGGTTCTGGTCGAACAGCTTAAAGCCGTTGGTGATGGACAGGAACAGGCAGATGGTGATCGTCGGCATCAGGTTGGGGATCTTAACCTTCCAAAACGTCTGCCATGCCGTAGCGCCGTCGACCTTGGCGGCCTCGATGTAGTCTGACGGAATGGACTGCAGACCGGCGATGTAGATGATCATCATGTAGCCGACCTGCTGCCACAGGGTCAGGATGATAAGGCCCCAGAAGCCAGCAGCAGAGTTAAGGGCGATAAGGTCGGCACCGATGTTGGAGAGCAGGCAGTTGATCAGAATCTGCCAAATGTAGCCCAGCACGATGCCGCCGATCAGGTTAGGCATGAAGAAGATCGTACGGAAGATGTTGGTGCCCTTGAGCGCCTTGCGGGTGAGCGCCTGCGCGATGGCGAGGGCGATCACGTTGATGAGCACCGTCGACAGGAAAGCAAACGCCACCGTAAAGAAGAACGACGTGGCAAACTGCGGATCGGACAGTGCACGCACGTAGTTCTCGATACCGACGAAGTGCGTGTTGTTAATGGTAATAAACTGGCAGAACGAGAGATAGAAACCCTGGATAAAGGGGATCACGAACCCGATCATAAACGCCAGGCACGTGGGCAGCATAAAGAGCGGCCACCAGCGCTTGAGTGCTTTGCCCATAGAAGGGTCCTTTCAATATGCAGGGGGCGGGCAAACCGACGTCTGCCCGCCCCCTGTCGCTAATCAGATAGCTTGGGCAGCAACTGCTTACTCGGAAGCAGCCTTCTCGGTCTTCCAGCCATCGACGAAGGCGTTCTTGACGCCGTCCCACTTGGTGTTATCGGCAGCATAGGCAATCAGAGCCTGCTTGAGGTTCTTCTTCCACTCCTCAGAGGGGATGTAAACGAAGTCCCAAGCGACGGTCTTCTTGCCGTCCTTAGCCATGGCAACAGCCTGCTGCGAGAAGACGTTGGTGGTGTCCTTGGCGCTCTTGAACGGGGCAGTCAGACCCATCTTGTCAGCGATGATGCTGGTGGCAGTGTCAGAAGTGACGCACCAATACATGAAGTCCTCGGTAGCCTTCTGGGCATCCTCGGAAGCCTGGGAGCTCACGCACCAGTAGTTCTCGCCGCCGGAGCACAGGCCCTGGTTCTCCTCGCCGTCGACACCGATGTAGATGGGCATCATGCCAATCTGATCGTCGGTCATACCGGCCTTGATGAGGTCGGCGTAGGCCCAAGAGCCGTTCTGATAGAAGACGGCCTTGCCGGTTGCGAACTCGTTGGAGGCGTCGTCGCCGGTCTTGGAGGCAAGCTGCGAAGGATCGCAGGTGGAGTCGGTGATGTACAGGTCGAAGATCTGCTTAAAGTTGTCGAGATACTCGCCCTTAATCTCGTCATCCTCCTGGTTGTGCTCCTTCTCGAACTCGTAGTAGAGCGGGAGGTTGGCGAGGTGGGTGGTGTAGCGCCAGCTGGAGGAGTCATCCATGCCGGCGGAAGTGAAGGCACCGTCAACGCCAAGCTCGTCCTTGCGGGCCTGAATGTCATCGGCGCAAGCCTTCAGCTTGTCGAAGGAGTTGATGTCCTCGGCCTTGTAGCCAGCCTTCTCGAGGAGCTCCTTGTTGTAAATGATGCCGTAGCTCTCCTGGACCCAGTCGATACCTAGATCCTTGCCGTCGGACTGCAGAGCCAGGGAGTCGTCGACGAGCTCACCGCGGACCTTGGTATCGGACAGGTCGGCGCAGTAGTCCTTCCAGTTCTTAAGACCGGTGGGGCCGTTGACCTGGAACAGGGTCGGAGCGGAGCTCTTGGACATCTCGGACTTGAGCTTCTCCTCGTAGGTGTTAGAGGCGGCGGTCACGATCTTGACCTCGACGCCCTTCTCCTCCTTGTATGCCTTGGCGATCTCCTTCCACTCCTTGTCGACCTCGGGCTTGAATTGGAGGAAGTAGACCTCGGCAGCGTCACCAGAAGCAGAGGAGCCGGAGCCGGCGGAGCCACCGCAGCCCACGAGACCCAGGCCAAAGACTGTGGCCGCGGAGCCAGCGAAGCCCAGGAACTGCCTTCTGCTCATTTCGTTCTTCATTACAATCCACCCTTTCACACCGTGGCGGCACCCTTTGCCGTCGCCTTCGGAGATTGGTTCGGGGACTTTGCCCCTTTTTCTGATTTGTACAATACGCTATTTGGCTAGTTGTTTGAACAAGTATTGTTAGAGCGGTAGAAAAACTTCGGTGAACGGTTTTTAATACATTCGTACTTGACAAATATTGTCTAAACAATTAAAGCGCCCCGTGCGGCCGATATCCCATCGACCGCACGGGGCGCTTCATATCGAAACGCAAGCTTATGCGTCTGTTACCTATCGCTTGGAATTGATGCGGTAATGGAAGATCTCGGGGTGTGTGCGAGCATGCGTCACCTCAAACAAGATGCCGTCCGAGGTGTACGACTGACTCTCCATGACGGCAACGCAGTTATATTTGCCGAGGTCAAGATAGCTGCAGTCTTCATCGTTGGCGAGCTCGACACTCACCGTACGGCGACTCGCCATCACTTTGATGCCGCGCTTGTGCTCCAGATAGTCGTAGATAGATTCTGCCGCGATCTCGGGGGTCAGACCCTTGGCAATCGACTCCAAAAAGTAGCCATGGTCCACTTGGCGCGCGCTGCCGTTGAGGCTTCGGACACGCACTACGCGAATCAGCTCCTCGCCCACCTTAAAGCCCAGGCGACGAGAGAGCTGCTCGGTGCAGACCAGATGTTCAAAGGACTTAACGTCCGTCGATGCAACGGCATTGTTGCGCTTTGCAAATTCGCCAAACGACTCGACTTCCTCGAGTGCGCCCAACATGTCGGTTTCGCCCTTGAGCCAAATAACGCGTACGCCCTTGCCGTGTATGGGCTGCACAAACATCTCGTCGGCCAGCATGCTCAAGGCGCGGCGGACGGTATTGCGCGTGCAGCCAAATTCCGCAGTCAGCTCGGCTTCGGTTGGCAGCATCTCCTGAAACGCATAGGTCCCGTTAATGATGCGCGAACGGATCTCGCGGTAGATTCCTTCGTAAATCGCTTTTGGCATGGCTTCACCTCTACATCTTCTTGCTGGCTAGGCACGATAGCATTTCTTGGGGTTGTTTAAACCGATTATCGGTAAAGCGACAGTATTGTAACCGTTGGCGGCTTCTGTCGTGCCCAAATCGGTCTCGTTCAAAACTGCCGACACGACAATCGTCTGGTCCTCTACAATGAATCCATTGTTTAAACGTTTCACCACCTGCAACGCACCTCGATGTTCGGGAGGCAGAACATGCTGCAGAAAATCCAACGCTTTGGCGGGGCAATGTTCGCGCCCGCCATGCTGTTTTCCATATCGGGCCTTATGGTCGGCGTCTCCGCCCTCGCAACGTCTGCGGACATCGTCGGCGACCTCGCCGTATACGGAACCCCTTGGTATATTTTTTGGGCTATCATCCAGCGCGGCTCGTGGACGGTCTTTAAACGCCTCCCACTGCTTTTTGCCGTAGCGCTGCCCATCGGCCTTGCCCAAAAGCAACCGGCGCGCTGCTGCTTCGAGGCACTCGTGGCCTATTTTGCCTATTGCTTCTTTTTGAGCGAGATCATTAAGCTGAGCGGCGACAACCTTGGACTTAAGTACCCGTCGTCTTTGACCTCCGCCAGCGGCATCACCGTCATCGACGGCATCAAGACGCTCGACACCGGCATTATCGGCCCGCTGGCGGTATCGGCCACCGTCGTCGCCATCCATGACCGCTTCTACGATGCCAAGGTTCCCGATTGGCTCGGTACTTTCTCGGGCTCCTCGTTGGTCTACCTCATTAGCTTTTTTGCCGTATTCGCCCTTGCCGCTATCTCGGCCGCCATCGTGCCCATCGTATACGCAATGACCGAAACACTGCGCCATGCACTTACGGGCGTCGGTCCCTTCGGCGTGGGCGCCTTCGTGTTTTTAGAGCGAGCACTCGAGCCCGTGGGGCTGCATCACCTGCTCTACATGCCAATCTACTACGACAATTTGGTTATTACCGATGGCATCTACGCCACGTGGACCAACTTGCTTCCCATCCTCTCGCACAGCACGCGCCCCCTCAACGAGCTAGCGCCCTGGGCTGGTTTCACCGCCACCGGTTGGGTCAAGCTCTTTGGTCTTCCCGCCATCGCCGGAGCGTTCTACACCACGGCCAAGCCCGAACGCCGTGCCAGCCTCAAGGCCATCCTTCTGCCCGCCATCGTCGCCTCGATGGTCTGCGGCGTCACCGAGCCGCTCGAGTTTCTCTTTATGTTCACCTATCCCGGACTCTTTTTGCTCTATGCCGTCCTATCCTCCTGCCTTGCCATGGCCATGAACTTCTTTGGCGTCGTCGGCATCTTCTCGGGTGGCCTTATGGAGATGGCTGCCTTCAACTTTATCCCGCTCATGCGGACGCATGCCGGCTCCTACCTTTTGGCACTCGGAATCGGACTCGTCTTTAGCGCCATCTTCTTTCTGAGCTTTCGAGGTCTTATCCTGACCTTTGACCTTAAAACCCCGGGACGCGAGGACTACATTGCCGGCAACACGGCGCTCTCGCGCTTGACGGGAAACGACGTTGACGAAAAGCGCTTATCCGAAGCCGGCGCTTCCGACTGCCAGGCATCACAAGATCGTCTGCTCGCCGAGCAGGTTGTGGCGCTTCTGGGCGGCGTCTCCAACATTGTGGGCGCAACCAACTGCGCCACGCGGCTGCGCGTCGAAGTCGCGGACCCTTCTATCGTCGCGGACAACGCAACCTTTGTCGCAGCGGGCGCCAAAGGCCTCATCGTCACCGGCAAGACCGCCCAGGTAATCATCGGCGTCTCGGTCCCCCGCGTCAAAGAGCACTTTGATCAGATTATGGGACTCGAACCGGGTTTTGCATTTGCCACCCCGCTTTCTCATGCCGCCGATGACGCCAAAAAGCATGGCAATATCTGCTTCTTCGACATCGACGGCACGCTTGCCTGGCAAGATCCCAAACTTGCCCAAGAGCTCCCCGAGGGCGAGCGAGACCTTTCCCCCTATCCCAACGAAACGGTTGCACAGGCAATTCGCACGTTTGTCGCCAACGGCAACAAAGCCTTTATCTGCACGGGGCGCACCCTCAGCTGCATCCATCCCAAGCTGCTCGAGCTGCCGTGGGCGGGCATCGTATGTCTCGCGGGCGGCTACGCCGAACTCGAGGGGCACATCGTGCGAAATGCGGCCATAAACCCCGGTCTGCTACAGCGCCTCGCCCCCTATCTCGAACAATCGGGTGAGGTCATTCGCTTTGAGGGCATCGATCGCGTCGTGCGCATGAGCGCAGATGCCCCCGAGACGTACGGATACGCGCGCACCGTGGGCGACGCCGTCACGCAACTCGAGCACTACAACGCTTATAAAATTCTTATGTCCACACCGCTCGCCAACCGCATCGCCCAAGATGAAGAGCTTGGGCCTCTGCTCTGCCTCAACGAGCTCGAACTCGAGGTCACGGAAATCTCGCCTCGCGAATGCACCAAACGGGCCGGAATCAAGGCCGTGCTTGACGCCCTGGGGCCAGATCACGGCACTGTGTACGGCATCGGCGACGCAAGCAACGACATCGCCCTCATGGAGGCGGTCGATGTTGGCGTCGCCATGGGCAACGCGCCGGACTTCCTCAAGGAAAAGGCCGACTACGTCACCGACAGCTTCGACCACGACGGCGTCGTCACCGCGCTCGAGCACTTTGGACTTATCTAGCCGCGCCTCTTGCCGCATTTGCGACAACATGGCTCAATCGTCTTCAACCGCCGCGCTCAATGCCCTAATGTGGCAATATGTTGTCTGCATAACGCAACGATGCAACCTAAGAAAGAATGCGAGAACCCGTGTCCAGTCCGTTTACCAGCTTTTTAGCCCAGCATTTTGACCAGATTAACGACTATCTGGCCACGTTCTTTGACGGACAGGCGACCTCTGCCGATATCGAGCGCTACCTGTATGGCCCGCTCTCGGCATTTACGGCCAATGCCGGCAAGCGCCACCGCCCGCTCATCTGCATGCTCGCCGCCACCGCGGTAGGCGGCAGCTTTGAGAGCGCCCGAAGCGCGGCGGCGGCCATCGAGCACTTTCAGTCGGGAGCGCTTATCCATGACGACATCGCCGACAACGGCCAGCTGCGCCGCGGCAAGCCCTGTATGCACCTTACCGAGGGTACGGGACTTGCCATCAACTGCGGCGACCTAGCGCTCACCATGGTTACCAAGACGGTTCTCGACGACCCCACGCTCGAGGCAGACGTGAAGCTCCGCGTGCTCCACGAGCTCACCGAGATGATCGTTCGCACCATCGAGGGTCAGGCGCTCGACCTGGGCTGGGTCCGCGATGGGCGCTTTGACATCTCGGTCGACGATTATCTGGACATGGCGACGCACAAGACCGCGTACTACAGCGGAGCCACGCCACTTGCCGCCGGAGCCATTATCGGTGGCGGCAGCGAAGACCAGATTGAGGCGCTGCGTGCCTTTGGCCTGCACACGGGCCTTGCCTTTCAGATCCAAGATGATCTGCTCAACCTTATTGGCACCAAGGAGGCCGCCAACAAGGACTTCCGCACCGATATCACAGAGGGCAAGCGCACGCTCGTCGCCGTGCATGCCCTGTCAGACGAGCGTTATCACGACGAAGTCGAGGCGATCCTTTCCTCGGGCACCGAGGACCCCGCGCAACTCGCACGCGCCGTGGAGATCTTCCAGCAGACCGGCTCTGTCGATTTCGCCCACACTTACGCACTCAACCTGACTGCCAAGGCCAAGGCCGCTATCGAAGGTGTCGAGCTCGACCCGCATGCACGCGAGCTGTTCGACTCCATGGCAGATTTCTTTGTGGAGCGCCTTAACTAGCGGGGGTTATAAAACCTGTCAGCAGCGCATTTGGGTACAACTTGCTACACTGTTGAGTGCATGTTTATGCAACCCTTTGCGTTGTCTATCCGACACACGCTCAAATAGTACGAATGGTACGCCGAAAGGGGTTCGTTCATGGAACCTATCACAACGGGCATGCAGGGAGCAGCCGTCGAGGACGTCCAGTCCCGCCTTCTGCAGCTCGGCTATACAATCGATGACGCCGAGGTCGCCGACAAGCGCTTTGGCACCACCACCGAGCAGGCTGTTGGCACCTTTAGGCTCGACAGCGGCCTTGCCGCTGGCTACGCCGTCGATATTCCCTGTTGGAGCGCCCTGGTAGACGCCTCGTATAAGCTGGGCGACCGCACGCTTTATCTGCGCATGCCCAATTTCCATGGTGCCGACGTTCGGGCCCTGCAGAGGGCACTCAACGTTTTGGGTTTTGCCTGCGGTGAGGACGACGGCTACTTTGGCCCGCACACCGAGGCGGCCTTGCAGCAGTTCCAAGAAAATGTCGGCCTGTTTGCCGACGGCATGGCATTCCAGGATACCTACGCCTATATCAACCGTCTGCATCACGTGTGGGAGGGCAAACCCTCGGTTACCGAGGCCGAGTCGCGCATCGGTTTTGCCCGCGCCGCCAACGTGCTCGAGCGCTTCCAGATTGCCGTTATCGGTGAGGACCCCATCGCACGCAGCGTTGCATCGCGCATGTGGAACATCGCCACGGCGACGACCGACAACAGCGGCATGATGCTTTGCGATTCCGAGGTTCCGACCGACGTGGACCTGGTACTCGAAATCGCAAGCGATGAGCTGCCCGCAGATGCAGCCCCGCGCGCCACGATCGCCCTTGCCGAATGTCACAACCTGGCGCAGCGCATCCGCACTGCCAATATCGCCGCGCAACAAAAGCCTGCACGTATCCGCATTGAGCTCACGGGCATGACGCGCTACAACGGAACCTTCACCGCAAGCGATGCACAGACACTCGCCGTACGCCTGCTCGATGGCGTTTGCGATGCCCTCGCAGATTAGGTAAACTAGACGAGCTGCTTTTGGGCAGCACCACACATTGGGACGTAGTTCAACGGTAGAACTCCGGTTTTTGGTGCCGGCTGTTGGGGGTTCGAATCCCTCCGTCCCAGCCAAGGTAACTGAGCGCCCCGGGCTTTCATCAGCCCGGGGCGCTTTCTTGTGGGCATGCGGAGGGATTCGAACCCGCAAGGGTGCGGAGCTGAGGAAACGCGAAGCGTTTTCCAGCGCAGCACGCAAGGAGCGGAGCGACGCAGCGGGGCGCGGCCGCCGGCAGGCGGACGCGGAATCCCTCCGTCCCATATCAACAACGGGCTCTCCGTATCTCAACCGGCACTTGGGGACGTTCCCAAAGTGCCGGCACTAAAGGAACGCCACCAAGTACCGGCTCATCCACCCTCAAAAGACAGACGCCCCAAGCCCGAAAGGACCAAGAGCGCCTTACATCTAGAAAATATCAGCCCCGTTCCGAAAAGCGAGCCGCCATCTACAAAATGGCGCGTGGCCCCGTCGGGCCGGGCATTAAGTTTGTCGCGAGTTCCGCACGCAAAGAAGGCCACTTAATGTGGCCTTCGTCTTGCGCAGGACTGTAGAGCAGCAAACTTAATGCCCGGCCCGCCGGGGCCACGCGTCCCTAATTGTTCAGCATGCGGTCGAAGCTTCCCGAGTCGCCATCCCGATAGTCGGCGGTCATCAGAATCTCCTGCGGAATGCGACCTCCCTCGCGCAGCACATTGCGGAACTGCACGCGCGTGACCATAGGCAGATCCTTGATCGTCGCCGCCAAATTCTGCGGCACACCCTGATTGGCAGCCGCAGGCTCGCACTCGCCGCCAGCTTTCACGCGACGCTTGTGCTCGGCGAGCATGGCACGATACATGCCGGCATGCAAGCGAATCTCAACCACATTGGCATTGCGGGCCTGCTCGACGATGCGCGCACCCTCTCGGTCGATATCGCCCACGTAGTAGACATAGTTATAGCGATAGCCGATCTCGGCCAGATAATCATCCAGTGCGTGCGAGACGCTCGCCTTGCAGCCACCGCCAAAGATCACGCCACCCACCTTGGTGCCAAAAAGCTTAGCGTGCTTGCGGCCGCGCAGGAGCTTGACGATCTCGTCATAGGTGTCCAGGTTCTCGACCATAATGAACGGCTTGTCGGCGCCCAGCGTAAAGAAGCCCGTAAAGTGCACGGGGCGGTTGGGGGCGACCTTAATCGCCTGCATGCTGATGCCCTTTTCGGTCATACGCCGAATCAGGCGCTCGCCGTGTTTACCGTCAAAGGCCTTCTCATCGTTAAAAATCTGGTAGGCGCGCTGGCGACGCGAAGCGACCGGCGTGTCGGCACCGCGATTCTGCTCAATCCAAGCCTGGATGATCGCAATCTCCTCGGCAATCTTGCGGTTGGACATCTCGTTGTGCTGAGTGCGCTGCGAAACCTTTTTGCCGTCCTTGCCCTCAACCTTAACGATTTGAGTCTGTTGCTCCTTAATCTTGGAGAGTGCAGCAGGCGTGGGAACGACCTTGAGCAGCTGCCTGCCCAGGACACGGGCCAGAGCAAACGCCGAAACCTCGCCATGAGCGGTCGACTCAGGCTGCTGGGCGGTCGCATCGTTTGCAGTCGGTTTGGGCTGCGTCTGGGATTTGCACTTGGAATCTGTCCGAGTATTGCGCTCTTGCTTTGGCGCGGACGAGCCCTTTTGCGAACGCTCAGGCTTGCCCCCCCTTACTGGCTGGCGTTTGGGCTGCTCCGCCGGGATCTCAGCCTTCGCATCCTTGTTTTGCCCCGCTGCCTGCTCGGCCACGGATTCGGCATTTGAGCCACGGCCGCCACGGTGACGACGACGGCGAGGCTTGCTCGAAGCGCTCTCCCCCGCTTTCTCGCCCGCAGACTGCTGGCCTCGGGGCTCGACATCGCCCGCAGGCCGCGGCTCAACAGGCTTCTGCTCACGGACCATCGGCTCGGCAGCCTTCTCAGCCTTCTCCGCTGGTGCAGCGGGAGCCTGGTCGGTCTTTTCTTGACGCCTTGCGGGATACGCACGACCCATAAAGCCGCGTCCGGGACGGCATGAACCCGGAGCCTTCTTGACGGGCTCCTCGGGTGCACCAGCAGCCTCGACGGACTCCTGAACGTCGCACACAACACCTCCCTGCTCGGCCTTAAAGTGAGCACCGCGGCGACGCTTGGGCTCCTGGACCTCAGCGGCGCACTGCGGCTCGGTAACAGCCTCATCCTCGACGGGCTCGACATCCGTCGCATCCTTTTGAGCCACGGCGCGACGGAAGCGCTCCTGCTGGGCACGGCGCTGCGCATCGCGTTTACCGCCCCCGCCAAAACCGCCGCGGCCCGCCTTGGCCGTAAAGGCGCGAACGACGCTCTCGTCAAGCAGCTCATCGGTGTCGACGTTCTCGCGCGGAGCCGTTTCCACCGCAACAGGCGCCTCGTCAACGTCCTCGACGGCCTCTTCGGCAGCCTCGGCAGGCTGCTCCTGGACATCGCGAATCTCGGCATTAATGGTATAGAACGCTGGGCGCCCGTTAACGCCGCTGCCCTCGATCTTGGTAACGATCTTTGCCGCGATAAGCTCATCGCGCATCGCCTTGGTGTCACATTCCTTATCGACGGAACGGAAAATCTGTGCCAGCGCGCTCGACTTGATCTTGAGCGCCTTGCGACAGAGCAGGTCGTAGGCAACCAGCTTGGCACGCTCGGCAGAAAGCGACGTCTGGCTGCTCAGACGCTCAGCCAGGGCATCGACGTTGTTTTGGTTATCGGAATATACCGTCTTGGCCACGGGGCCCCTTTCATATGCACACATATATGTCTATATGGTACAACGCACGCCCCTATCCACGCAAAACATCTGCGAGAACACCCGGGCACACTAGCTTTTGCATAGAAAAAGGCCGAGCCCGCGCAGTTGCGGACCCGGCCTTTCCGAGTCTTATAGATGTGACGTTCAATCCCTTAGGTCGATTAGGCCTTGGCGGCCTCGGCGCCTGCGGGAGCCTCGGCAGCAGCAGCGCGACCATACTCGGCCTTGCCCATCTCGGACCACTCGGGCTCCTCGTCGGGCATGGAACCGGCCTCCTTGCCGAAGAACTCCTTGAGGCAGTTGACGGCAACGATGAGGCCCAGGACCATCAGCAGGACGGCAAAGACGAGCTGCAGGCCCTTGGTGGCGGCGACGGAGACGGCGGCCGTGGTGGCGGTAGCCGGGATGGTACCGAAGAAGCCGTAGGCCTGGACGGCGGTCATGCAGCCCATGGCGCTCTGGACCAGCGAGGTGAAGGTGCAGCAGAGCAGGAAGGCGACGGGCACGTAGAGCATCCAGCCCTTGCGACCGGTGCACTTGCAGAACACGGCAAGGGTGATCATGGTCATGCCGCCGAGCAGCTGGTTGGAAGCACCAAAAAGCGGCCAGATGTTGGCATAGCCGCCAAAGGCGAGGGCGAGGCCGGGGAGGAGGGTGACAACCGTGGCGAACCAGGGGTTGCCGAGGACCTTCATGTAACCGGCCTTGGACTCGATGGCCAGGGCGTCGTTGGTCTGGGCAAAGAACTCGGAGAACGAGGTGCGGGCGATGCGGGCGACGGCGTCGAGCGAAGTCAGGGCCAGAGCGGAGACGTTCATGGTCATAAAGACGGTAGCGAGCGTGCCGTCAACGCCGAAGGCCTGCATACCGCGAGAAATGCCAGCAGCGAAGATCTGGAACGGGGTGGAAGCGACGCCGGCGTTGAGGGCGCCGGTACCGGCAGTGTTCATGTCGGAGAACATGATGCCGGCGACGATGATGGCGAGGATGCCGACGAAGGACTCGACGATCATGGCGCCAAAACCGACCTTGACGGCGTCCTGCTCCTTCTCGACCTGCTTGGAAGAGGTGCCCGAAGAAACGAGGCTGTGGAAACCGGAGAGAGCGCCGCAGGCAACGGAGACAAACAGGACCGGGAACATCATGCCCGAGGCATTGCTAAAGCCGGTGAAAACCGGAGCGGTGATGGTGGCCTGGCCGTTAACGCCCAGGACGACGATGCCGAGGACAGCACAGACAATCATGACGATCATCATGATGGAAGTGAGGTAGTCGCGAGGGGTCTTGAGCATCTGGATGGGCATGGCACCGGCAAAGACCAGGTAGACCATGACGACGGCGAACCACTGGAACTTGTCCAGGTAAACCGGGAACTGCATACCGACGGCGAACATGAGGACCATGAGCGCCACGCCGGTGACGAACTCGGCAGCGCCGGTGAGGTTGAACTTCTTCTGAGCCCAACCAAAGGCCATGGCGACGAAGGTGAACAGGATGGAGATGGTGCCAGCGCAGCCAGCGGCATAGGACTTGGTGAAGTCGATGGCACCGGTGGCAGCGCCAGAGGCGTCAACGACCGGGGTGAACATGAACGTCTTGCAGACCATGTCGGTAAAAGCGGCGATGACGATGATGCAGAACAGCCAGCAGAACAGCAGGAACAGGCGACGGCCGGTCTTGCCGATGTACTTCTCGATGAGCTGAGCCAAGGACTTGCCGTTATTCTTCATCGAAGCGTACAGGGCGCCAAAGTCGTGAACAGCGCCAAAGAAGATGCCGCCGACGAGGACCCAGAGCACGACGGGCAGCCAGCCGAAGGCCATGGCGACGATCGTACCCGTAACAGGGCCAGCACCGCAGATCGAGCTGAACTGATGCGAGAACGCGGTGAAGGCGGAGACGGGCGAGAAGCTCTTGCCGTCCTTCATGCGCTTGGCAGGTGTGAGGGCCTCTTTATCAACGCCCCACTTGTTAGCCAGCCAGCGGCCGTAGCCCAGATAGCCGCAGGCGAGCACCGCTGCGGCCACAACCATGAGCAAAACTCCGTTCATTACATTTCCTCCTCAAAAAAGAACTTCCTAGACATAAAAAATGAGGGCCGTCGGTTGCGCTCGACGGCCCTCATCTTCATCAGCCGCCCGTTATCGTACGGGCTAGCTGTATGTGCTAATCCGCATCAGATAATTACTACGCTGATAATGTTTAGCTGATGCGTGAACATGTCTAAGAAATCCTCTTCAATCATGATGCGAACGATCCGTGCGTGTTCACATCCCCCAGTGGATGAAAAAGGAGTATGAAACTTTAGTTGACTAAAGTCAACGCAAATATGTAATGAATTTTCAACTTTATTTGAATTTCTCGGTATAAAACGTCACTGGCCTCGGACTTTACCCCACGACAGTTTTTGCTTGAGAGATGCTCCTCGGGGGCGGGGCGGGCGCCTGCCGCCATATATGAACTTTCCTGCTCGGACAGTCCTGCTCACGACGGAGGCCACATTAAGTGGCCTCCTGTTCGTGCGGAACTCGCGATAAAGTTCATATATGGCGGCAGGCGCCCGCCCCGCCCCCGAGGAGTTCCCATCCCAAATCTCAACTCTGTTATCATAATTACGATAATATCCTGATAGCTCAGGAGGTAGCTGTGAATATTAGGCCGGTCTCAGATCTTAGAAATCACTACCCGGACGTTGAACGCGAAGTCGAACAGGAGGGTCCGGTTTTTCTAACTAAAAACGGGCGGGGCTCTATGGTCGTCATGAGCTTTGAGCAGTACAAGTCACTGAGCAATACAATCGAGAGCGCACTTGATGCCGCTGATCGTCAGGCTGCCAGCATGCAACTTCGCTATACACACGACGATGTCTTTGGCTCTGTCAGAAAAATGCTCGACGGCGGTCTCGATGAACAGGCACTATAAGCTCCGCTATCTTCCCCTATTTTGGGAGGACCTCAGCCAAGCAGCGTCATATATCGCCTTTGATCTCAATAACCCCGCTGCAGCAAATAGGCTTGTCGACAATGTTGAAGCAGGCATACTCGAGCATCTCAAGAATCCAACCATGCCACCAACATACCCTTCGACAAGAAGACGGTCGCACCCGTATTACCGCTTCTACGTTGGCAACTACATGGTTTTTTATGTCGTCATCGACGACGTCATGGAAGTCCGCCGACTGCTATATAAAAGTCGAGATATTGAGTCGATTATCAGGTAGGTTTCTCTCAGCTAAAGCACGCCGTAAATTCGACGCAGGCTGGCTAACCTTGCCGGACGTTGTCGACGCCGATCCAGCTCAGTAGCTGCATCGATACAGAAAGGTTCCCGACGCTGCCCGGGCGCCAGCGGCCGCATATGAACTTTATCGCGAGTTCCGCACGAACAGGAGGCCACTTAATGTGGCCTCCGTCGTGAGCAGGACTGTAGAGCAGGAAAGTTCATATGCGGCCGCTGGCGCCCGGGCAGCGTCGGGAACCGCGCCCATACGACTACAGCGTCATGTTTGGATCGGCGTCGACGTCGAACGGCGAGATTTCACCTCGGTCGAATTTGCGGCGAGCGACCTCCGCAATCATGGCGGCGTTGTCAGTACAGGCCGAGAGAGGCGGCACCGTTACGCGAATCCCCTGACGCCCGAGTTTCTTAATCATCATCTCGCGCAGATGCGGGTTGGCCGAGACGCCGCCGCCGATGCAATACTCCTTGCACCCGGTGGCGTGCAGGGCGTTCTTGGCCTTCTTGTACTGCACGTCAAAGACCGCCGCCTCAAACGAGGCCGCAAGGTCGGGCAGGTGAATCGTGCGCCCAGCCTTAGTCTCCTGCTCAATATAGAGCGTCACCGCCGTCTTGAGGCCCGAAAGCGAGAATCGATAGTCTCCCCTGCTGTTAAGCGCACGGGGAAAATCGATCGCGCGGGGATTGCCCGTCTCGGCGAGCTTGGAGATGATGGGGCCACCGGGATAGCCCAGGCCCAGCGCCTTGGCAACCTTGTCGAAGGCTTCGCCCACGGCGTCGTCCAGCGTCTCGCCAAGCACCTCGTAGTCACCCCATGCCTTTACGTGCACGAGCATGGTGTGCCCACCCGAGACAAGCGTAAAGATAAACGGCGGCTTAAGGTCGGGCTGCGCCAGCAGGTTGGCGAACAGGTGACCCTCCAGATGATTGACGCACACGAGCGGTTTACCGGCAGCATACGCAAAGCCCTTGGCAAAGGCGACGCCCACCACCAGGGCACCCACCAGGCCTGGGCCTTGCGTCACACCCACGGCGGCAAGCTCACTTGGCGCAATCGCTCCACCCTCAAGGCCAAGCGATACCGCGGCATCTTCAAGCGCCGCATCTACGACACTCACAATCACCTCGACATGCTTGCGCGAGGCGATCTCGGGCACCACGCCGCCAAAGCGAGCATGAAAATCAATCTGCGTCGACACCTGGTTGGCCAGCATATTGCCGTCCGCATCGATAATCGCAACAGCAGTCTCGTCGCAAGAGCTCTCGATGGCAAGAACTAGGCGACGGCGCTCGATTTCGGCACGCTCCTCGGCGGTGCGCTCGGGCTCAGGCAGCGGCCAGACGCGCTGCTCGGCAGCCGTTGGCTCGGGCGAGGCATTGTCGAGAGGAAGCACCAGGGGCAGCGACGCCGTCATGACGATGGCATCCTTGCCGACGCCGTAGTAGCCACGGCGACGACCCGCCTCGGTAAAGCCCAAGGCGCTATAGAGCGCAATCGCACCCTCGTTGCCGTCCTCAACCTCAAGCGAAGCAGTGGTGCAGCCGAGCATCTGGGCGTCATAGCTCACGTGCGACAGCAGCTTGCGGGCAATGCCCTCGCGACGATGAGCAGGATCAACCGCGACGTCCATAATCTGAACGTCACCGTCGACGACCATGCCGCCGGCAAGTCCCAGCAGCTGACCGTCGTCGTGCGCCACCCACCAGCTACGCGGTGCGGCAACGCCCTCGCCCAGCTCGGACAGGAACATGCCCGGCGTCCACGCCTCGTGTCCGGCGCCTTCAAAGCAGGCGGCCTCCAATGCGCTCGCGCCCTCGGCATCCGCCGCGCCCATGGGACGAAACTGCAGATGGCGGCCGGCGAGCTCGTCGGCAACACCCGTAATCTCGCTCTGGGCGCTCTCGGCAAGCCCAAGGCGCTTGCGCTCATTTTCCTCGGCATCCGAAAGACGCGTGTAGATCGGCAAAACGCGAGCCGGATTACCGTCGCCCGCGGCGTGCGCCATCAGAAGGCCCTCGCCCGAGGGCCACCACAGGTCTCGCTCCACGCAGCGCGCAGTCTCGTCCTCACTCAGCAGCTTGCCATAACGTACGAGACCGTCACCAGTCAGCTTAACCTGGCTCCAGTCCGCGGCCTGGCGCCACTCATCAAGCGCCACGGCGGCTTTGACCACGTGTTCGCGCTCAAACAGACGCTCGGGACCTTCGTCCCCCAGCACGTACAGAGCCGGATACACCTCGCCACGCATGGCGTCGGCAAGAACACCAAGCTTGCCGCGCACGCCAGCCTTCCACGCCGTCCAGGCGCAAGCGTCAAGTGTCGACACGCCCAGCAGCGGCACGTTGGCACCGCGCGCCAGACCCTTAGCGGTCGAGATGCCAATGCGAACGCCCGTAAACGAACCCGGGCCGCGTCCAACCACATAACAGCCGACATCGCCGCGATTCAGCCCGGCCTGCGCCAACACGTCATCGACGGTATTCACAAGTTCCACGTTGGCATGGCGACGACACAGATGGTCCCCGCTCACCAGCTTCGCCTCGCCCGTCTGCTCATCAATCCAGCTTGCCGCGCAGGCAAGCATGTCGGTCGAAGTATCGAGCGCCACTACCAGCGCGTTGTCGTTATGCAAGCTCATCTTGTACAGCCTTATCAATCAAATCGAAAAGCTCCGTCGCGCGCTCGCCGTGCGCCTCGAGCGCGATCGTTCGCACGTCGCTATCGTCCTCATCGCACCTAAGCGTCACCGAGAGATACTCATCCGTCAGCTCGTCCTGAAACTGCTCGCCCCATTCCAACAGGCAAGCGCCCTCATAGCCGAGCACGTCAAAAATGCCCGTATCCTCGAGCTCGTAGGCATGCTCCAAGCGGTACAGATCAAAATGGAACAGCGGAATACGCCCCTGGTCGTGAACCGCCATGAGCGCGAACGTAGGACTCGTGACCATATGCCCGTCGCCCAAGCCGCGCGAAACGCCCTTGGTAAAGTGGGTCTTTCCCACGCCCAAGCCGCCGGTCAGTATCAGCACATCGCCATTTTCTAGACACGGTGCGACCAACTCGCCAAAATGCTCAGTATCGGCAGTACGAGCCGTTTTGTAGGTACCTAGCCCCAGGCGCTCCAGGGACATATACGCTCCTTATTATTCCGAGGCGCCCTCTGGCGCGGGGTGTCGCACCAGATAGTCGCCCAGCATCTTAAAGTCTTCCTCCAGCAACTCCTGCCACGCCGGATTGCGCAGCGCCGCCGCGGGATGAAACGTCGGCATCACCACAAAGTGCCCCATCTGATGGAACCTGCCGCGCAGCTTGGTAATGCCAATCTCGGTCTTGAGCACAAAGTGCGTTGCGGGATTGCCGAGCGTCACGATGATATCGGGCCAGATACTTCGAATCTGCTCGCGCAAAAACGGTGAGCAAGCAAGCACTTCCTCGGGACGCGGATTGCGGTTTCCCGGCGGGCGACATTTAAGCACATTGGCGATATAGACATCTTCACGCTTAAGGCCCGCCAGGGACAGAATGCCGTTGAGGTCTTCACCCGCCGCCCCCACAAAGGGCTCGCCCTGTAAATCCTCGTTACGGCCCGGCGCTTCACCAATAAACATCACGCGAGCGCGGGGGTTTCCCACCCCAAACACGATATTGTGGCGCGACTGGTAAAGCTGGCAAAGGCGGCAATCACCCAGGACGGCCTCAATCTCCTCGAGTGCAACTTCGCGCGGCGCCTGATGGCTATGGCCGGGGATGTGCATAACGCCCATAGCGGCCCCTACACGTAGACCTTGTCGAGACGCATGCCAAAGCCGCAGGCGACCTCGTAGTTAATCGTGCCGCGCAGGCGCGCCATTTCATCCATGGTAATCTCGGCATCGCCATCGCGACCGATAATTATCATCTCGTCGCCATGTTCGGCCTCGGGAATCTCGTGAGCCGGGTTGGACTGAATGGCAACCATAAACTGATCCATGCAGATATTTCCGACCTGACGCACGCGCTCACCGCGATACAGCACGTCCATACGATTGGAAAGCGTGCGCGAAAGGCCGTCGGCATATCCGATCGGCAGCGTGCAGATCTGAACGCGTGTGCGCGGTACGCGGTAGGTAAAACCGTAGCCTACGCCCTCGCCCATCGCAGGATGCGCCACGCGCGTCACGCGCGCATGGACGCTCATCACGGGATCAAGCTGCATCACGCGGCCGCTCAGCTCGCACGGCTGCATGCCATACAAGCCAACGCCAGCGCGAATCATATCAAAATGCATCGAGGGGTCGAGCATCGAGGACGGCGTGTTGGCACAGTGCACGATACCGCACTCAAAACCCGCATCCTTAATGGCCTGAACGGCCTCGGTAAAGCGCTGGCACTGCAGCTTGTAGTCCCAACCCGATGGTTCGTCGGCCGTGGCAAAGTGCGTAAATACGCCGTCGCACTGAATACCGCGATGGAAATTAATACCGCGGACAAAGTCGAGCACCTGCGTGTAGTGAACGCCGATGCGGTTCATACCCGTCTCGATGGCAAGATGATACTTGCCCACCTTGCCCGCCGCGACGGCACATTCACCATACGCAAGAGCAAAATCGGACGTATAGACCGAGGGCATGATATCGAACTCGAGCAATGAAGGAATAGCCTCGATGGGAGGTTCGCTTAGAATCAGGATGGGTTTGGTGATTCCGCCCTGGCGCAACTCAATACCCTCGCTGACCGTCGCCACGGCAAACATGTCGGCACCGGCCGAATACATGATCTTGGCGCACTCGACGGCTCCATGACCATAAGCATCGGCTTTAACCACGCAGCACAGGCGCTGACGCGGATCTAGCAAGTTCTTATAGGCCCTCGTATTGCGGCGGAGCGCCCCGCGGTCGATCTCGACCCAGGACCAACG
This sequence comes from Collinsella sp. LCP21S3_A9, assembly GCF_052118785.1. Lineage (NCBI taxonomy): Bacteria > Bacillati > Actinomycetota > Coriobacteriia > Coriobacteriales > Coriobacteriaceae > Collinsella > Collinsella sp. LCP21S3_A9. The sequence goes on from NZ_JBQKGN010000018.1 coordinate 36,659, forward strand.
CGTCAAATCGGCTTTATTCATGATTAGTCATCCGACCCTTCGTCCATGATTCCCAGATCATCGAGCGCATCCTTTGCCGCCAATTCCATGGCGGGACCGATCAAGTCGATAAGATCGGTCGCGATAACGCTCTTCTCGCCATACTCCGTCGCCGCAGCAAAGCCGGCATAGCTGTGGAGTGCGACGGCATACGAGTACAGCAGCTCCCAACGGTCCATCTCGTCACGCATGGTCGCAAGCGTTCCTGCAAGGATACCTGCGAGGACATCACCCGAGCCAGCGGTCGCCAACGACGCTGGGCCCGAAAGCGGCAGCAGCACGCGCTCGACGCCGCAAATGGCCGTCGTCGGGCCCTTAGCGATAACAACGAGATTATCGGAACCGGCAGCCCAGACAATCTTTTGAGCAGCGGCAATCGCAGTGCCAAGATCATTGACCTCGTCGCCGGCAACGAGACGCGAAAGCTCGCGATAATGCGGCGTCATAACGAGCGGCTGCTCGCGACGGTACATCTCGGGATTACTGTCGATGCCGTCGATTGCAATCTTGGCAAGGCAGTTGAGCGCATCTGCATCTAGGATAAGCGGCACATCGAGCTCAAGCAGGCCCGAAACGACTTGCATCGATCCGGCAGACGTCGTCATGCCAGGCCCGCACACAACGCAGCTGTACTTCTTAGCAATCTCGCACACTGTCATACGCGCAGCGGCACCAAATGATCCACGGGAATCAGACGGAATGGCGAAAACGGGAATCGACGGGAGCGCCATACGAATAAGGTTGGCGCACGCATCGGGCGTCGCAACGGCCACATAACCGGCACCAGCACGAGCGGCAGACTTTGCGGCCATGATGGCGGCACCAGGATATTGTGCCGACCCGGCAACGATGAGCGCGGAGCCGCGCGAATACTTATCGATATTCGTGGGCAGCGGGGCAAAGTAGTCCACCAGATCACCGGGCTCAACGATCTCGGCAGCATGATCGACATCATCGATGACTTCGTCGAGGCGGTCATACAGACCGCCACACACCAGGTCGCCAGCATACTCCGGACCGTCAGCGCTGTAGAGGCCGATCTTAGGGGCAATCATCGTCACGGTACGCTCGGCACGGATGCAGTCGTCATCCACAACGCCCGTCTCGGCATTCAGGCCCGAGGGAACATCGATAGAAACAACGTGATCGGCGCACTCGTTAACCGTAGGAATCCAAATAGAAAACGGCGCACGAAGGTTGCCGTGAAAACCGGTACCAAAAATAGCATCGACCACGACATCCGCTTTGTTAATGAGAACCTCTAGCTCGTCTCGCGAAGGCCCAACGCACACATGAACGTCGCGACCGGCGGTGCGACGGGCAACGTGACGAGCAAGGGCAGCAGGAATCTCATCCGGCTCAACTGGAGAAACGATATCAACATCAACGCCCTTATGGGTCAGGATATCCGCAGCGACCCAACCATCACCGCCGTTATTGCCAAAGCCGACCAGCACAAGAACGCGATCAGGGTTGAGCTTTAAAATTTCGTTGGCGGCAAATTCACCTGCCAACTCCATGAGCTCGGCCTTCGAGGTGCCCTCGCGCTCGATGATATCCTCGAGGCGAACGACTTCCTCGGTACTCAAAACCGGTTTCATCTATACTCCTTGCGTATCTTGCGGATCATCGATCAAATGCTCCGACAAAGCAGATTGTTGCAGCTGTTCAAGCTCATCCAATACAGAACGAGCCTCTTTAAATGTCTGGGCAACGCGCTCCTTGGTGCTCATTTTTTCTTCCTTAGGCTTAGGTCGAGCATCCTCGGTGATCGCGATGGCACTAGCGACAGCCAAGTCACCCGTAAGGGTAATAGAAAGAGCAACCTCGACAACACCCAAATCCTGGGCGATTTCGAGAGCGCGACCAGAAAGCAGAGCCTTTGGCTTGCCGAGCCTATCGCGTGTTACGGAAACATCCTTACGTCCAACGCCCTGACTAAACCCCGTTCCAAGTGCCTTAAGTACCGCTTCGCGAGAGGCAAAGCGGCTGGCATAATGAGCGGCAGGGCGAGACGACGCATCGCAATACGCACGCTCTTCATCGGTAAACACGCGCCGGGCAAACGACGGTGTCTTCTCAAGGATTGATTTCATTTGGGAAATCTCGACGATATCAACGCCGATACCAGCTTCAGCCATGTTCACCTCCATGCTACACAGACTACGATATTGTAGCCCGTTCAAAGAAGATGCGACAAACGAGGGTTATAAAACACAGCTACTATGTGAGACAAATTGCCTGAGAAACGAAAAAGGGGGAGGCCGCGAGGCCTCCCCCTTCTCAGTCCAAGCGCACGGCTCGGTGCCGTCCACCGGTCAGCGGCGCCCTGGCCTCCCACGGGCTGGCCCCGCAGTACTCTCGGCGCGATGGGGCTTAGCTTCCGGGTTCGGAACGGGACCGGGCG
>NZ_JBQKGN010000019.1:0-37456 GCF_052118785.1 Collinsella sp. LCP21S3_A9
AGAGTACTGCGGGGCCAGCCCGTGGGAGGCCAGGGCGCCGCTGACCGGTGGACGGCACCGAGCCGTGCGCTTGGACTGAGAAGGGGGAGGCCTCGCGGCCTCCCCCTTTTTTGCGTTTGGGCGTTGTAAACTTAAAGCCCCTACGGCTTAATTGTCTTTTCTATTTGAAGAAAATAAAACGAATGACCAGCGCGATTGCCGCGATGGCAATGATCAAGAGCGCGATTTGGAGCCGATGCTGTTTGCGTCGTCTGCTAGACGATATAAATATCGATTTTCCTTGCTTCGGCGTCTCTAAATAGCGGGCAGAATGCGTTAGGGTCTGCTTAGGGCGAGGCTCTCTTCGTTGTTGCTTAGCGGGTGTTTGGGCCTGCTCCTGGTTGCATGCGCTGTTTTTGGATAAGGGGGCATCTTTGAGATACGCCGATTCGCTCGGTGCGACGCCCATATGTTTGCGACCTGATTGAGATTCTTCAAGGGTTTGATAACGATTGCGAGTTACATATTCAGGCTCTGTATCGTCAATAGGCTCTTGGGAAATATGGGGACGATGGTAGCGTATGGTCTGCGGATAGGTTGATTTATCGTTCTGCATCTGATCATACGAATTGTCGGAGGCTTGATCGTCCATGATGCCCTTAGGTTGTCATTAATATTGTGTATACGCTCATTGTAAGCCCCAGCTTTGTTTAGCTAGGGCACATTTGGTATTTAAGGCGCGGTTCAAAGAACCTTGACCTCATTAAACCTTAGTCACACAGACTTAGATATGCTTATAGATAGAGACTCAAAAAACTTTATATCAAAATGTATATATAAGAAATGGATGGGCATATATTAAAGCGTCAAAAGAAGTCCCTGCCACCTAGAAGATGGCTCGGCAGTCCCTTAAAGGAGTGGTAGTCATGGCAAGCATGGTTCCTTATCGTTCGGTTTTTGGTGTTCGTCCCTCTGCTAGCTCGTTGTTCGATCTGTTTGATGATATGACCGATCTGGCAAACAACTCGATCGCCTCCAAGGCGTTTCCCGTTGATGTTGAGGACAAGGGCGACGGTTACGAGGTCAAGGCTTATTTGACCGGCGTCGCGAAGGACGACATCGACGTTGAGCTCAATGAGGGTCGTCTTTCCATTAGCGTGAATGTTGAGGAGAGCGAAGAGAACAAGGACAAGAACTACCTGCAGAAGGAGTTTTGCTCTTACAGCGCGACGCGCGGTGTGTACCTGAAGGATGCTTCGAGCGAGGGCCTTTCTGCAAAGTATGCTGACGGCATCCTTACCGTTACGGTTCCTAAGATTGTCGAGAAGAAGAACGTTACGAAGATTTTCATCGACTAACGTTATCGGCTATTAACATCGGTGCCTGAGTTAAGGGGGCTGGGAAGCGATTCCCGGCCCCCTTTTCTATTTGAGACAGCTTACTGAATGGTCATGGGCCGATATTGCCCGGCGGGACGTATTGTGAGTTTATGTGGCCCCTCAACGCGGGTGGCGGTGCTACCAAGCTCGTTGTCGAGTGTTGCCCCAAGTGAGCTTGCGTAGCTTTTGACGGTAAGGTTTGGGCGATTGTTGTCTTGGCTAATGTGCATCGCGATAAGCTGCTCGGTGCGATCGGTTACCAGCGCGCGTGCGGCCTCGGCGGACTGATCGTTGGAGAGATGCCCTTTTGCAGACAGGATGCGTTCCTGAAGAAAGCGAGGATAGTCTCCTTGACGCAGCATGGCTACATCGTGGTTGCTTTCGAGCGCAAGAATGCGACAGTCCCTGAGCGTATCGATGGCATGCTTCGACAACTCGCCGGTGTCGGTGGCAAAGCCAACCGAATCACCCTGGGTATCAAAACGGTAGCCGACAGGATTGACGACGTCGTGCGATGTCGAATACGTTTGAATGTGGACCCCGGCAATAGAGAGGGCGTCACCTGGGTCGAATTCCTCAACAGACAGATGTGCAAGGCTTTCCTTTGATGCGAGCGTGCCCCTGCTGGAAAAGACCGGTCCGTTCCAATGTTTACACCACACCTCAAGCCCCTTAATGTGGTCGCTGTGCTCATGGGTGACAACAAGGGCGGACACGTCGTCTGCCGAAAGGCCGAGCTCAGCCATGCGTTTGAGTGTTTCGCGGCGGGACAGTCCGTCATCGACCATAATGAGCCCCTGCGGGCCCTCGATGAGTGCGCAGTTGCCTTTAGAGCCGCTGCCGAGGATATGAAGGTGCAGGCGAGACATAAGATTCCAAAGGATACAATGAGTGCTGACGAATAGAGGAGGAAGCGAATGCCAACGGTATCACAGCATTACGGACACCATGCCGTACCTGGGGCAGTCGATGAGACCCGGACGAGGCAGCAGGCTGCTCCTGTGGTGCTCATGGTATCAGGCGGTGCGGACTCGACGGCACTGCTTCTTATGGCGTGCACATCAAAGCTGGATATCCAAGATGGACGCGGCGTTGCCCCCATTGCTCGCGAGCGCCTACATGTGCTTCATGTAAACCATCACCTGCGAGGCAAGGCGTCCGACGGCGACGAGGCCTTTGTGCGCGAGCTCTGCGCACAGTATGGCTTGCCGCTGTGCGTGGAGCACGCCTATTTTGATGGGGAGTCGGGCAATATCGAGGCGGCTGCGCGCGAGGTGCGTTATGCCGCGGCGCGAAGGTATGTTCGCGAGCTTTGTGCCAAGATGGGGGCGCCGAGAACGGCGGCGCGCATCTGCACTGCCCATACCTCTTCAGACCGCGCGGAAACATTTTTGATGAACGCCATTAAGGGGTCGGGCCCTGCTGGGCTCTCGAGCATTCCCCGCCGAAGGAATATTGTGGTACGCCCCTTGCTCGACCTAACTCATGGCGAGCTTGTGGGCTATCTGCAGGTGCATGGTCAGCCGTGGCGCGAGGACGAGAGCAACGAAGACATCACGTATCTGCGAAACTACGTTCGCCACCGGGTAATGCCAGTGCTGGCGCAGCGTAATGCGAGCGTGTGCAAGACGATTGGCGCCGCCTGTGAGATTTTGGGTGATGAGGATGCGTTTCTATCCCAGTTGTCGGCACAGGCGTTTCGAAGCTGCCTGCGCAAAGAGGCAGCGGGCGCGCTGGTGCTTGATGCCAGACGCCTTGCTGCGGCCGAGGTGGTAATCGCGCGGCGCATCGTGCGACTGGCGATTAAACGCATCGATCCGGACGCTCGCCCAGAGATGCGCCATGTGGAGCGAGTCCTCTCCTGTGTTGCCGAGGGTGCGGGTTCGGTTACGCTTCCGGCGGGGATTGACGCACGTGTTGAGTTTGGCATGCTGGCGTTTAAGGCGCCGGCGGCTCGTGAGGGCTTGGTTGCGGACTGGATTACCATACCCGGCCGTATGTCGTTGGGCGGGGGACGTATGCTGGTCACAGAAGCGATAGCCGTTGAGCCGGGATGCGATATCGTGCGCCGCGCCCGTGAGTTTGCGGCTGCTGGGGAAGTGGCAGCTTTGGTGGACGCGGCTGCCCTGGGTTTTGCCAACAGCGATAGCGAGCGGATCTTGGCGGGCTCGCGCGGCGAGGTTCCTGCCGAGGGGCGATTGGCGCGCCTGTGGGTGGACGGTCCCGCACCGGGAGACGTGATGTGCCCGTTAGGCATGAGTGGCCGAAGCAAGAAGGTATCCGACTTGTTGTGCGAGGCTCGTATTCCCGTTTCCGAGCGCACCGGCGTGCCTATGGTAAGGACGGCACCGGGGGGTGTCGTGGTGTGGGTCGCCGGAGTTCGCGCGGACGAACGCTTTAAGTGCACGGCGGCGACGCGTGTGGCCTATCTGCTTCGCGTGGTTGACGCGGATTAGCCCCTCGCACCAGTTTTTCTGTGCGGCGTTGACGGTATTCCCGCGCTGATGGTGCACGGGCTGGAAAAAATACCCCGTGCGCTGCTAGAATGTGTAGTTCGCGTCCATACGGCGGTGTGTGGGCGATTAAGCACAAGAAAGGGTTGTCATGGCTTCTCAACATCCGGATATCGAGAAGGTTCTGTTTACACAGGAGGATATCGACGGTATCGTCTCTCGCCTGGGCGAGGAGATTACGCGCGACTACGCGGGTAAGGATTTGGTGCTGATTGCGGTCTTGCGCGGCGCCGTGGTCTTTATGGGCGACCTGATGCGCAAGATTGAGCTGCCGACCAATATCGATTTCATGGCCGTTTCGAGCTATGGCGACGGTGTGAAGTCCTCGGGCATCGTGCGTATCATCAAAGACCTTGATATCGATATCCGCGGTCGTGACGTGCTGATCGTTGAAGACATTCTGGACTCGGGCCTGACGCTCAAGTATCTGATGAAGAACCTTGAGAGCCGCAAGCCCGCTTCTCTGGAGGTCGCCGCCTTCCTGTGGAAGGACGTTGAGGATCGCATCTCGGCCATTACGCCCAAGTATGTTGGAACCCATTGCCCCGATGCCTTTGTGGTGGGCTACGGCCTCGACTATGCCGAGCGCTATCGCAACCTTCCGTATCTGGGCATTTTGAAACCGGAGGTTTATTCGTAAGATGCCCGACGACCGTAACGACTACAATTCCCAGACACCCCGGGACCCTAAGATTCCGGGGATGCCCGGAGGCAAGAAACCCACACGTACGGGCTGGCTGTATTTTCTTTTGGCTTGCGCACTTCTGGGCTACGCCTTCTTTAATATGGGCTCCGGCTTTGCCAGCTCCAGCAATACCGTTAAGCTCGCGACGAGCGAGATGGTGAGCGCTATCAAGCAGGATCGCGTCGAAGATCTGACCTATACGGTTCAGGACGGAAGCGTGACGGGTCATTACTGGAAGGCGAAAAAGGACAAGGGCGACACGAGTGAGCTCAAGAGCTTTTCCTCGACCTATGTCGGCTCCGATTCGCTTGCCGAGCTCATGGCGGAGCATCCCGACACTAAGTACATCGTCAACACCAACGACCCCGATTTTTGGGGCGACTTGGCGATGAGCGTACTGCCGACGATTGCCCTGATCGCCATCATGTTCTACTTTATGCGCCAGATGATGGGCGCCAATAATAGGAACATGCAGTTTGGCAAGACCAACGCCAAGACCAACGAGGCTACGCGTCCCAAGGTCAAGTTCGAAGACGTTGCCGGCGTGGACGAGGCTGTTGAGGAGCTCGAAGAGATTCGCGATTTCTTAAGCGATCCGGACCGTTATCGCAAGCTGGGTGCCAAGATCCCGCGCGGCGTTTTGCTGGTGGGCCCTCCGGGTACCGGTAAGACGTTACTGGCCAAGGCCGTTGCCGGAGAGGCCGGTGTCCCGTTCTTTAGCATCTCGGGCTCTGACTTTGTCGAGATGTTCGTGGGCGTCGGCGCCAGCCGCGTGCGCGACCTCTTTAAGGAGGCCAAGTCTCAGGCTCCGTCGATCATCTTCATTGACGAGATCGATGCCGTGGGACGTCAGCGCGGAGCCGGTCTGGGCGGCGGTCACGACGAGCGCGAGCAGACGCTCAACCAGCTGCTGGTCGAAATGGACGGTTTTGAGGAAAGCGAATCGGTCATCCTGATCGCCGCGACCAACCGCCCCGATATTCTGGATCCGGCATTGCTGCGCCCCGGTCGTTTTGACCGCCAGGTTACGGTCGACCGCCCGGATGTGAAGGGGCGCGAGCAGATCTTGCGCGTGCATGCCGAGAACAAGCCAATGGATGAGGACGTTAAGTTTGAGAAGCTCGCCCAGATGACCGTTGGCTTTACCGGTGCCGATCTGGCAAACCTGCTCAACGAGTCCGCACTGCTTGCCGCTCGCCGTCATCGCTCCGTGATCTCGATGGACGAGGTCGAAGAATCGATGGAGCGCGTGATTGCAGGACCGCAGCGCAAGGGGCGCGTGATGACCGAAGCCGAGCGCACCACGATTGCCTACCACGAGAGCGGTCATGCTCTGGTGGGTCACATCCTGGAGCACTCCGATCCGGTTCACAAGATTTCGATTGTCAGCCGCGGTCAGGCTCTGGGCTATACGCTGCAGCTTCCGCAGGAGGATCACTTCCTCAAGACCAAGAACGAGATGCTCGACGAGCTTGCCGTGTTCTTGGGCGGTCGCGTTGCCGAGGAGCTCATGTGCGATGACATTACATCGGGCGCGAGCAACGATCTGGAGCGCGCGACCAAGATGGCGCGCGAGATGGTTACGCGTTTGGGCATGAGCGAGGAGCTGGGCACGCAAGTGTTTGGCGAGGCACAGCATCAGGTGTTCCTTGGTCGCGATTATGCCGATCACCAGGATTACTCCGAGGAGACGGCGCGCCGCATCGATATCGAGGTTCAGCGCATCATGCGTGAGGCCCATCGCCGTGCTGTTGAGATTTTGGATGCCCGTCGCGATCAGCTCGATCTGATGGCGAAGGTGCTGCTTGAGCGCGAGACCGTCGAAGGCGACGCCGTGAACGCCCTGCTCGACAACGACTGGGATGCCTACCTTGAGCGCGAGGGCGACATTCTGGCAGCCAAGGAGGAGCGCAACGCCAAGGCGGGCGGCGTGCCGACCAAAAAGCGCACGCCTCGTATGAGCGAGGAGGAGCTGGCGGCTGATGCCGCAGCTTTTGCGCAGGCGGCCATGCAGGAAGATGCCGAAGTCGCATCCGATAGCGCTGACGATGTCGAGGCTGCTGACACAAAAAAGGCCGATGGCGACACCGAGGCCGACGAGTAGTCTTTGTCGCGAGAGCCTCCGCGGGGAAACCTGCGGAGGCTTTTTTTGAGCGATATGGGGCCATCTGTTGATTGGGGACAGACTTAAATGAGCGTTTTCACGCATTTAAGTCTGTCCCCAATTAACATTGCTGCGGTACTTTGCTTGACTAAAGCGTACAATACCGCCTATGCGAAAGGGGAACAGATGATCAACGAAACCATGTTTGCTCGCGGCGCGGAAAGCTCTATCATCCGCGAGATCTTTAGCTATGGACTTGAACGCAAGGCACGGATCGGTGCGGAGAACGTATTCGATTTTTCGCTGGGCAACCCGAGTGTTCCGGCGCCCGCTGCCGTGGCGGAGTCCATCAAAAAGGCCTTGGAGCTGCCGAGCGACCAACTGCACGGATACACGCCCGCACCAGGCCTGCCGCAATGTCGTGTCGCTGTGGCCGAGTCGCTCAACCGTCGTTTTGGCACGAGCTATGAGGGTAAAGATGTCTTTATGACCGTGGGTGCGGCGGCTTCGCTCACCTGCACGCTCAACGCTGTTACCAACCCCGGTGACGAGGTCATTGTTATCGCCCCGTACTTTCCGGAGTATCGCGTGTGGATTGAGAAGGCCGGCTGTACGTGTGTCGAGGCACCCGCCGATGAAGACACGTTCCAGTTGAGTGTGGGCAACGTGCTCAAGGCGATTACTGATAAGACGGCGGCCGTCATTATCGACTCGCCCAACAACCCGACCGGTGCCGTATATACGCGCGACACGCTGACGCGACTGGCCAATATTCTGCGCGAGGTCAATGCCAAGCGTGATCCCGAGAATCCGATTATGCTCATCTCGGATGAGCCGTACCGCGAGATCGTGTACGGTGCCGAGGTGCCCTGGGTACCCTCAATCTACGAGAACACCGTCGTGTGCTATTCGTATTCCAAGTCGCTGTCGCTGCCGGGTGAGCGTGTGGGCTGGATCTTGGTTCCCAACACCAATCCGCAGGCTGCTCGCCTTATGCCGGCCGTCGCCGGTGCCGCCCGTACACTGGGTTTTGTGTGCGCACCGGCGCTCTTCCAGCGCGTGATTATCGACTGCATCGATGAGCCGAGTGATGTCGAAGCCTATGCTCGCAACCGAACGGCGCTCACCGACGCATTGGCGGAGTACGGCTACACCTACGTTGAGCCGGACGGCGCTTTCTATCTGTGGGTGAAGGCGCTCGAGCCCGACGCAAACGCTTTTTGCGAGCGTGCAAAGAAGTACGAGTTGCTCGCGGTGCCTTCGGATAGCTTTGGCATGCCGGGTTGGTTCCGCTTGGGTTATTGCGTGAGTTACGAAACGATTATCAATTCGCTACCCGCTTGGAAACAGTTGGCGGACGAGTATCGTTAAAAGCAGAGCGCTCTGCCTACAATGTTTTACGTGAAACGGGGTTTGGTGTTAAACCGGACCCCGTTGTCATGGACGTTGTGTCTTTGGGATGGAGCGGTTTTACGACTATCGAAGGCTATGCGTACAATGAATATACGCGACGGCCATACCAGATAAGGAGACCTGATGCCCTACCTGCTTTCCTGTGACATTCATACCCATACGATGTTCTCTGCGCATGCATATTCGACCATTGAGGAGAATGTGTACTGGGCGGCAGAGCGTGGCCTGCAGGTGCTTGGATCTGCCGACCATCTGAGCTCTATGGTTACGGCTTGCCCCAATGACCTGCGCAGTTACCAGTTCTTTATCAACCAGGATATATGGCCGCGCATTTGGAGCGGCGTGTTGGTGCTGCGTGGCGCCGAGGCCGATATCGTTTCGCTGGACGGAAGCCTGTTTGGCGAGGACACTCCTGTCACGCTCGATATTGCCGGCGATTCGTACAGCCGTCAGCATTCGCTGTTCGATCGGGTTACGCGTAATTTGGATTATTTGGTTGCAAGCGTGCATAATCCGCAGTTCGCTGAAGGCGCGACGCTGGCCCAGACGACCGAGATGTATATCAATGCCCTGGAGCACCCCAAGGTGTTTATGCTGGGGCATACGGGTCGATCGGGCGTGCCGTTCGATATCGACGAGGTGTTGCTTGCTGCTAAGGCTAAGCACAAGATCATCGAGATCAACAATCACAGTCTTGAGCATGGCGCGGATGCCGAGCATTGGGACGTGTGCCGCAAGATTGCCGAGCGGTGCGCCGAGCTGGGCGTGGGGATTGGCGTCTCGACCGATGCGCACATTGGTATGGCAATTGGTAAGCTCGACCAAGCGCGCAAGATGCTCGACGAGATTCACTTTCCGCTGGATTTGATCGTGACGCGCGACCGCGAGACGCTACTGCGCGAGATGGCGGCAGCCGGCGTGTGTGACCTGCGCAAGAGGATGTAGCGGAGTTCATAAACCAAGTAAGGGGGCGGCCCAGACGGGTCGCCCCCTTCTTGTACCGGTGGATTAGCGGCGCTCGAGGACCGCTACAGTTTCGGTGTGGTCGGTATGGGGGAACATGTCGACGGGCGTGATCTTGAGCAGGCGATAGCCACCGTCGAGGAGCTGGTGCAGGTCACGCTCTTGGGTCACAGGGTTGCAGCTGATATAGGTGATGCGGCGAGGCCTAAGCGCGCAGGCGGCTGCGAGGAACTCGGGGGTAGAGCCGGCACGCGGCGGATCGATGGAAAGGACGGTGACGCGCTCGTTGTTGTCGGCGGCATCTAGGATGTAGTCGGTGGCATCGTCGGCCATAAACCAGGCGCTGCGGGTAAGACCGTTGAGCTCGGCGTTGCGGCGTGCGTCGGCAATGCCCGCCGGGTTGCGCTCCACGCCAAGTAACATGATGCCGATGCCCTTGTTCTGAGCTTCTTTAGCTGCGCAAAGACCGATGGTGCCGCTGCCGCAGTAGGCATCCATGAGAACATCGCCCTGGTGCAGATCCATACCGTCGATAGCGAGCTGGTAGAGCAGCTCGGTCTGCTGCGGGTTGGTCTGGTAGAACGCAGTGGGGGAGATATCGAACTCGCAGCCGAGTAGCTGGTCGCGCATGCATTCAGCGCCATACACGATGTGGGTTTCCTCACCCAGGATGGCGTTGCCAGGGCGTCCGTTGATGTTTTGGGCGACGGTGACGATACGCGGATCGAGTGCGGCGATGGCCTCAAAGAATTCCTGCGCATGCGGCAGGTCGCGCTGGGCGGTAACGAGGGTGATCATGATCTGGTCGGTGCGCCAGCCGCAGCGAACGACGGCATAGCGAAGCAGGCCCAGATGCTTGTCCTCGTTAAAGGCGGGAATGTGCAGGCGCTCGGCCTCACGCGCAATGCCGTTAAGAATCTGACGGGCTCCCGGCGCCTCGACGGGGCATTCGGGAACAGCGACGATTCTGTGCGTGCCGCGCTCAAAAAAGCCGCAGCGGACAGCGCCCCCTTTGCCGGGGGCAAAGGGAGTGGCGGCCTTATGGCGAAAACCACGCGGCGCAGGATATTTGCCCGGGTCGCCCAGAGTAACGTCCATACCGCGAATGGGATCGACGGTTATGCCCTCACGCTCGCAAAGAGCAGCAAAAAGTTCATCCATAGCAGCCTGCTTGGCCGCCAGCTGCTTCTTATAAGGCCTGTTGAGCGCCGTGCATCCACCGCAAGCTTTCATGATGGAACAGGGCGACTTGGGATCAACGGCCTTATGAGCGGACCGGGACGACTCATTATGCGAGCGCTTGGAACGAGCTTGAGGCGCCTTATCCTCGCCCCGACGAGGGCTGGGACGCTTGGTCTTAGCCTTGCCCTTGGCCGACTTACCCTTCGTGTCCTGAGACGACTTGGATTTCTTGGAAGATTTTTTCTCTTCCGACCCCTCAGCCGCCTCGATCAAAGCACGACGAGCCTTACGCTCCGCACGAGATTCTGCCATGAAGTAACCCCACTAATTTATAAATTGAAATCTGAAAGCATTGTACCGTGCCAGGCCAGCGGACGATATGCAAGCGCCCATTTCATGTCAGTGATAAGTCCAACAACGTTTGCCCGCCGGGCGCCGGGGCAGGGGTTAAGTTTATCGCGAGTTCCGCACGAACAGGAGGCCACTTAATGTGGCCTCCGTCGTGAGCAGGACTGTAGAGCAGGAAACTTAACCCCCACACCCCTCACGCGGCGGGCAAACTCGCCTTGTGCTCTATCACGCTAAAGTGTATGATTCTGAACGTTACATGACTCACTTTACTTAGCTAAAGTGCCATCAAGGGGGAATACCATGAATACCGATATGTCTCGTCGTCAGTTTGTTGGTCTAGCCGGCTCGCTCGCCACGGTGCTTGGCCTTGGTCTTGTCGGCTGCGGCGGCGGTGCCGACAAGGGTTCCACTGCCGGCTCTGCTGCGGCAAAGGACGCCAAGGGCGCTGTGGAGTCTAAGAAGCTCGTGGTGGGCTTTGACAAGTCCTATCCTCCGTATGGCTTTGTGGGCGACGATGGCGAGTACACCGGCTTTGATCTCGATTTGGCCAAGGCAGTTGCCGATAAGCAGGGCTGGGAGGTCAAGTACGAGGCCATCGACTGGGACGCCAAGGACACGCTGCTCAACTCGGGTGCCATCAACTGCATCTGGAACGGCTTTACCATGGAGGGCCGCGAGGACGACTACACGTTCTCCGAGCCGTACATGCTCAATGAGCAGGTGCTGGTGGTCAAGAAGGATGCGGGCATCAAGAGTTGGGACGACCTTGCCGGCAAGACCGTGATTACCCAGACCGATTCTGCCGCGCAGGATGTGCTAGAGGGTGACCAGAAGGATCTGGCGGCGACGTTTGCCACGCTCGATACCATCGGCGAGTACAACACGGCTTTTATGCAGCTCGAGAGCGGCGCGGTCGATGCGGTGGCTTGCGACCTTTCGATCGCCCAGTATCAGCTTGCCGCCAAGCCCGATGCCTATACGCAACTTGACAAGCCGCTGTCCAGCGAGCACTACGCCGTTGGCTTTAAAAAGGGCGACACCAAGTCGGCCGACGCCGTGACCGAGTCGCTCAAGGCGCTCTATGAGGACGGTACAGTCAAGGACCTGTGCGACAAGTATGCGAGCTATGGTCTGTCCTTCGATAACTGGGTTTTGAAATAGCCACAGCACCCAACCTTGCGGCTCCAACCCTCCTCGCGTACCAAAGTACGCTTCGTCGGGCTTGTCGCTCGCAATCTTGGGCACTGTGCCTATTTCAATTAACACCTGCTGTTCTGTTGCTGTGAAAGAGAGCTTGGGTTGTCTATTCAGGTCATGATGCAGATGCTTGGCCAGGGTTTCTTGGTCAGTTTGCAGTTGTTTGTGCTCACGCTGTTGGGCTCGATTCCCTTGGGAATTCCCGTGGCGTTCATGCGTATGAGCAGAATCGCGCCGCTGCGTTGGATTGCGCGCATCTACATTTCGGTCATGCGCGGTACGCCGCTCATGCTGCAGATGTTTGCCATCTACTTTGCTCCGTATTATGTCTTTGGTATTTCGCTCACGCCCGATTCCAAGTGGACAGCGTGCGTCGTGGCATTCATCATCAACTATGCCGGCTACTTTGCCGAGATCTATCGCTCGGGTTTGCAGTCTATCCCGCGTGGTCAATATGAGGCCGCCGAGGTGCTGGGTTACTCACGCCTGCAGACGTTTTTGTACATTGTGATGCCGCAGGTCGCCAAGCGCATTTTGCCGGCGATGGGCAACGAAATCATCACGCTGGTCAAGGACACGTCGCTGGCGTTTGCCATCGGCGTGGGGGAGATGTTCTCGACGGCCAAGGCACTGGTTGCCTCGCAAGTGAGCATGGTGCCGTTTGCGATTGCGGCACTGATCTACTGGGTCTTTAACTTTGTGGTCGAGATGCTGCTGGGCGCCGCCGAAAAGCGACTTGACTACTACCACGACTAGCCTGTTCCGTCGTGCTTTTCAACACATGGAGGTTCCCGTGTCCGGAACGGTAATGAATATAACGAGCGCGCGCAAGGCGTTTGGTGGCAATGAGGTGCTCAAGGATATCTCGCTCGAGGTAAAGCGTGGCGAGGTCGTGGCGATTATCGGACCTTCGGGCGGCGGTAAGTCAACGCTGTTGCGCTGCGCCACGCTGCTCGAGACGCTTGACGGCGGCTCGCTTTCGTTTGGTGATCTAGCCGTTGCGACGGATGCGGGATCGGGCACGGTGTATGCGAAAGGCGATGTGCCCAAGCAGGCGCGCTCGCGCTTTGGCCTGGTGTTTCAGAACTACAATTTGTTCCCGCACTATACCGTGATGAAAAACATTACCGACGCTCCGATCCGCGTGCTCAAGCGCCCGCGCGAGCAGGTCGAAGCACGCGCGCGTGAGTTGATCGCGCAGATGGGGCTTACGGGCAACGAGAACAAGGTGCCATGCGAGCTTTCGGGCGGTCAGCAGCAACGTGTGAGTATTGCGCGCGCCTTGGCGCTCGATCCAGAGATCTTGTTCTTCGATGAGCCGACCTCGGCACTCGATCCCGAGCTAACGGCCGAGGTGCTGCGCGTCATTAAAGACCTTGCCGCGCAGAATATGACGATGGTGATCGTGACCCATGCGATGCAGTTTGCGCGCGATGTTGCCGATCGCGTGGTCTTTATGGACGGCGGTCGCATTGTAGAGGAGGGTCCTGCCGAGCAGGTTATCGGCCATCCGCGCGAACGGCGCACGCGCGAGTTCCTGAGCCGTATCGAGGGCTAGGCTCAAGTAGACATTGAGGCGAAGCCGCTGCAGGTCTTATGGCCTGTGGCGGTTTTTATTTGCGCCGATGGGGCTTAATAACCGCCTCAGGCGTTTGCCCCCTCCTCTCGCCGTCCGTATTCATACGTGCGCCGAAAGGTGTGCATGGACAGTCGCCCGCGAGGGTAGGGTGGTGGCATAGGACATTTGGAGGGTGAGCCGGATCGGCTGCCGACCATGCTGCTCCCGGGACGGCATCGACCGCGAACTCTCCCCGTTGGCGTCGCGCATTGCGCGCGGCCCTGCAAGGAGGTCATCATGGGTGCTCCCAAGACCGGTAATGTAAGGAACGTGGTGCTCGTAGGCCAAGGTGGGGTGGGCAAGACTTCACTCGCCGAGGCCATGCTCCACCTTTCCGGCAAGACCGCCCGCCTGGGCGGCCACGACGGCACCAAGCCCACGCTCGACTATGACCCCGAAGAGGTCAAGCGTGCGTTTTCCATCTCGACGACCATTGCACCGATCGACTGGAAGGGTGCGCGCATCAATGTGCTCGATGCCCCGTGCTACCCCGATTTTATCGGCGACGCCTTTGCCGCGATGAGCGTCTGCGAGACGGCTCTGTTTGTGGTCGACGCCGAGGCCGGCCCGCAGCCTACGACGGTTAAGCTCTGGTATGCCGCCGAGGACTTGCGTCTGGCGCGTGCGGTGTTCGTAAACCGCCTGTCGCGCTCCGAGGCCAGCTTTGCGACCACGATGGACCTGCTGCAGGAGCGCTTTGGCACGCGCCTGGGCGCCGTGACCCTTCCCTGGGGCGAGGGCGAGGACTTTGACGGTATCATTGACCTGGTGCGCATGAAGGCGCGCCATTGCAACGGCGCCGAAGCCGTTGAGTCGGAGATTCCCGAGGAGTATCGTGCCCAGGCCGAGGAGGCCCATGACCATCTGTGCGAGCTGGTGTCCGAGGCTGACGACGAACTGATGATGAAGTACTTGGAAGGCGAGGAGACGCTGACGCAGGAGGAGCTTGAAGGCCTGCTGTCGAAGGCGATCGCCGAGCGCATCTTTGTGCCGGTCTTTGCGGGCGATTGCATTAAGGAGCAGGGCGTCAACTCGCTGATGGACGACATCGCCACGTACTTCCCGGCGCCGACGGACTACGGCGAGATGCCGCTCATCGACGGTGATTCGCTCAAGATTTCGAGCGATGATGACCGCCCGGTGGCGTTTGTGTTTAAGACCCTGGCCGATCCTCAGCAGGGTCGCATCAGCTTCATCAAGGTGCTGACGGGCACGCTTGAGCCGGGCCTTGAGCTGATCAACGCGCGCACCCGCAAGAGCGATCGTCTGGCTCACCTGTATGTGATGTGCGGCCGCGACATGACCGAGGTCGGTCACGCCTATGCCGGCGATATCATCGTGGCGCCCAAGCTGGCGGCCGAGACGGGCGATACGCTCTCGATTACCGGCAAGGTCGAGGCTGCGGCGTTTAAGTTCCCCAACTCTCAGTACCGCATCGCCATCGAGGCCGAGAATCGCGGCGACGAAGAGAAGCTCTACACGTTTATCGAGAAGGCATGCAAGGCCGATCCGACCATGAGCATCGACCGCGACGAGGAGACCGGCCAGACCATCATTTCGGCGGTGGGCGAGGCGCAGGTTTCGGTCCTGCTCAATCGTCTTGAGGACCGTACCAAGGTCGCGGCCAAGAGCGTGCCGATTCGCATCCCGTATCGCGAGACCATTCGCCGCACGGCAACTGCCCAGGGCCGCCACAAGAAGCAGACTGGCGGCGCCGGACAGTATGGTGACTGCTGGCTGCGCGTAGAGCCGCTCATTGGGCCCGACGGTACGAGCGACGGCTATGAGTTTGTGGACGAGGTCGTAGGCGGCCGCATTCCGCGCTCGCTCATTCCCGCCGTGGACAAGGGCGTTCAGGAGACCATGAAGGACGGCATCATTGCCGGCTACCCGCTTACGGGCATTCGCGTGGCTGTGTACGACGGCTCGTATCACAGCGTCGACTCCAACGAGATGGCGTTCCGCGCGGCGGCTCGCATCGGCCTGCGCAAGGCATGCGCCGACGCCGACCCGGTGGTGCTGGAGCCCATCGAGGAAATCACGGTGACTATTCCCGAGAGCTACGCCGGCGCCGTGATGGGCGACATCTCGGCCTCGCGCGGTCGCGTGACGGGTATGGAGACCGATGAGCGCGGAGACACCGTGGTCATCGCTCAGGCGCCTCTCGCCGAGCTGACGGATTACTCGACGCGTCTGCGCTCCATCACGCGCGGCACGGGCGACTTTACCATGAAGCCTGCGGGCTATGAGCAGGTGCCTTATGACGTTCAGGCCAAGCTGGTCGAGCGCTATGAGGAGGGCCGTGCCAAGTAGCGTTGGGCGTTGCCTGTAACATACATGCCGATGCAAGGGCCGCTCTGGCCAATCCAGGGCGGCCCTTTTTGATCCCTGGGGGATGGAGGAAAACGGTTCATTTTAAGTTTTGGGGCAGCTTGGCCGGCCCTAGTCTCCCGAGGCCTGATTGCGGCCGGTAGCGTAGTCGATCTGCACATGCGGCTGCAGGTTGTAGCAGTACACGTGGAAGCACAGGGTCTTGCCGTGGTCCTCGACCGATTGCGCCTCAAGACGCACGCCACGGCAGACGAGTTCCTCTTCGTTGTACATGGGCGTGACACGGTAGAGCACATGGTTGCCCGTCTCGCGGATGTAGCCGAGAATCTGCTCCTCAAATGGCAGCATGCCCGTTTCGTTGAGATAACGCGTGCCGGTGAGGAGATTCTTGCGGTTGGCGTTTTCGCCGCAGAGCGACCAAGCGATGAGATGGCAGCGGTTGTAGAGGCTCTGGCCCGGAATAAAGTCGTAGCGCTGCTGGCGCCATCCAGCGGGATGGATACGCGAGATATCGCCGCGCTCGCCTTGACCGAGCGATTCGGGGCCCACGCAAGCGAGCGCTTTGCGGGTGCGGCCCAGGCTGTCGAGCTTGGAGAACTTCTTAAAGCAGCCCTCTTCGGCGGCGTGCTCGTATTCATCGAGCGTGAATGATGGTGTGCCCAACGGGTGCGTGCTGTCGGCTCGCAGGGCAACATAGGGGTTGCCCGCGTAGTCAGGAATGCTGCTGAGGTATACGCCGCGGGCGCGGTCGAGATTGGGGTTTTCGACCTCGTCGATGGGGGTGGCGGCGCTGTCCGCGGAAGCGTCATCACCGGTGTCGGGTGCGACGGAATGTGGCTTGTCGCCAGAGTTCGGGCTGTTTTGGGAGTCTGTGGAGTTTGCCGTTCCCGATTCGAGTCGGGCAACCAGGTCTGCCTCGTCGTCGGTGCGGCTGGGACTCTCGTCTTGCTTCTCGGCCAGAGCCGCCGCCTGTTCATCACTTTGCGGCGAGAGCAGTCTGGGCGCCCCGTCGAGCGATCCCGTAAACAGCGCAAATCCCAGCACCACAGCGGTGCCGATAGAAAGTGCTTGCTTGTAGGCGGACTTGCGCGACATGGTGACTCCTGGACGGACGGTTGGGAGTCTACCAGTCTAGCAGGAGCCGGCAGGGGCCGTTCTGTCGAACAAATACTTAAGATTTGGGACAAACGCTACGGATTCATTTGCCTCATATGGAGCTGCAGCGGTTATACATGTGGGGCTATTCGGCGTTTCCCCAGATAAAACCTGCCAAAATAAACCTGTCCCTTTTTGGCAGGCTAATCGTGAGTTATTTCACCGCAACTTAGGGCACGGTTAGGAAGTGTGCACCTTAAAGAGTGGAGCCCTTGATTAGAGAGATTGCGCTCGTCTCTCTAAATATCTCTTTAAAGAGAAGGTCAGTTAAAGAGATAACATTAGGAAATCTAGCAGTGAATTTGATGCAACTCTCTAAATTTCTCTCTAAAATAAGATGCCTATCTCTCTAAAGTTAGAGAGATATACTATACTTTAGAGAGATAAATCTATCGTTTTAGAGAGACGGAATGCCAATGCTGCTGGATGAACCTCTTGGCCTTATTGTTGAGCGTCTTCGCAGGCGGGGGACTGATGACGAATCGGTAGAAGTTAAAGCCTGCACGAATAAATTGAGCGCAGACGTATGGGAGACAGTGAGCGCTTTTGCGAACACTGCGGGTGGGCTCATTATTTTGGGCCTGAACGAAGCCGAAGGATTTGTTCCTTCGGCTCACTTTGCTATCGATAGGGTGCGCGATCAGTTTGTTTCGGGTATCGGAGACGGAGGCTCAGCGGCGGTGGTGACCCATGCGCCGCGGTACGAGCTTGATCGAGGCGAGGTCGACGGGCTCCAGGTGCTTCTGGTGCGCATCTTTGAACTTGAGCTTAAAGCGAAGCCTTGCTATATCGGCGCGCGCGGCGTGCAGAACGGTAGCTACAAGCGCGTGGATGATAAAGATATCAAGATGTCACCCGCTGAGCTATATGAGCTGCAGAGCGCGTTGCTTCCGAGCGATGCAGACGGTACGGTGGTTTCGGAGGCAACGGTCGAGGATTTGGATCCAGATGTCGTGCGGTCTATTATCGCAAATCGCCGGCTGCAGACCCCGCGCGTTTTGCGCGGGGCCGATACGCTGGAAAAGCAGCTGGTCAGACTCAATATCACTACAAAGGATGGCGCCGTGAAGCTCGCGGGGCTTCTGTCGGCGGGAATTTACCCCCAGCAGTTCTATCCCAAACTGATGATCGATGTCGCCGTTCATTCCGATGTGGAAAAATCTGCACCCGGGCAACCCCGGTTTATTGACCGCCAGTTGTGCGATGGCCCGATTCCGGCTTGCATCGAAGATGCCCTTGCCGCGATTGGACGAAGCTTGCGCAAAGCGACGATAGTGCAAGGCGCTGGCAGAAGGGAGGATTGGGAAGTTCCCCAGGAGGTTTTGCGCGAGGCCTTGGCAAACGCCTGCATCCATCGAGAATATTCGCCCATGTTTGTGGGGCAGGCCGTGAGTGTCGATATCTATCCAGACAGAATAGAGATCAAAAACCCCGGTGGGCTTTGGGGTGGAAAGACGGTGGACAATCTTGCAGACGGGGAATCGCGCTGCCGAAACCCAAAGCTCATGAGCCTAATGGGGGCGACGCCGTTAGAGCATGCCGAGGGGGCCGTTGCAGAAAGCCAGGGATCTGGTATCCCGGCTATGATTCGCGAGATGGAGTCTCGTTCGCTTGGAAGGCCGAAATTTATCGTTAAGGCCGATTCGTTTACGGTGCTGCTTTCCCGGCACGGGGCGGAGCTTGCTGAAAACCGCACGTGGATTCAGAGCCATGTGGGCACCGAGCTGACGGATCGCGAGGAAACATTGCTCATGTTTATGCGGGAGCATGGGTGCGTATGCGATGTTCAAAAAATACGAGAGGCCCTGAAGTGGGATTCGGATGACATTCGCCTGATCTGCGGGGATCTTGTCGATAAACATGTCCTGTCAAAATGTGGCAAAGACACGTTTGAGATTATCGATATGAGCAGAGAACCGTCAGCTTCGACGGCGGATAGGATCCTGGAGGCTCTCAGCGCCGAAGTGGATATGACGGCGCGAGAAATAGCGGTTGCATCGGGGGTCAAAATTTCGTCCGTCCGCTACCATCTGCCAAAAATGGCGGATAAAGGGCTCATCGAAGTAATGGGTTCATCGACGAGCCGCAACCGCCGCTATCGGAAGAAGTAGATGCAGCCGAATGCCCCTCTATCGTCTCTCGAAGTTTGATGGGTGCTAGAGGGGCGACTGCCTCGCGATATTTTCCCAAGATAAAACCTGCCAAAACAAACCTGTCCCTTATTGGCAGGTCTGCGGGTTAATGCCCGCCAAACGAAGTTGCGGTGGAATAGTTCCTGTTTGGGCCCGATGGGCCGCAAAACAGGAACTATTCCACCGCAACTCTTCGGGATGCGCTACTGGTTCATGTTGCCGTGGATGTAGGGGGTGACCTCGGGGGAGATGTGGGCGCAGCCCAGCTCGCGCAGCGCGGACTCGATGGCGGCGGGCAGCGGGGTCTTGCCCTCGGCATTGACGGTAGCACCGCCGAGAGCGGCAATCTTGGCGACATCTGCGTGAGCGGCTTCGATACGCATGCAGCCGCCGACCAAGCGCGCGCGAACCTGCGACAGACCAAGATCGTGCAGGTAGTCCTCGCAGGCGCGGATTAAATCGACCTTCTCGTGCGTAAGCTCCTCGCCTGTGGGGACGCGCGTGGCAAGACAGGCTCCCGCCGGCAGGCTCCAAACGGGATAGCCCCATGCGCGCAGCAGCTCGCGCTCTTCGTCCTTGGTAAAGCCGACCTCCATAAGAGGGGAGCGTACGCCGAGCTCTTTGGCAGCGCGCATGCCGGGACGGTAGTCACCGCGATCGCTTGCATTGCTGCCATCGATGACGGTGGGAAAGCCGAGCGACTTAGCGTGGTTGACGATGGCGGTAAAGCCGGCGTGCTTGCAGTGGTAGCAACGGTTGGCGTCGTTGCAGGCTACTTGGGGGAGCTGCAGCTGATCGACCGAAAGATTGAGCACGGGGAGCTTAAAATGCGGTCCCTCATTGGTTTGCCTGTCAACGGATCGCTCAAACGAGGTCTGTTCGGGCGTGCCGATGAGCGGCGTGGTGAGGTGAACGAGAAGCGTGCTGGCAGGCATGATGCGGGCGCAGACCGCGGCCAAAAAGCTGCTGTCGACGCCACCGGAAAAGCCGATGGCGACGCGTCCGTATGCCAAAAGCAGCTGTTCGAGCGCCGCGAGTTTGTCCTGAAGCTCCTTTGCAGGTGCGATAGTGTCTGAAAGCATAAAACAATCCTTACCATTGAGTACTCGGTCGAAAACTATAATCCTATCGGACTGCTCGTCATATGACTTCTGCCTATGTAACGATAGTGCAATATGCTATATACGTTATATACAAGTTTGTAAAGTGCGCTAGAGTGGCCGTAATGCAATCCGGTGAGGGGACCGATATGATCAAGACTGTAATTTTTGACATGGACGGAACGCTGGTCGATACCGAGCGTTTGGGCATCAAGGCATGGAAGGCGGGCGCTGCCGAGCTGGGGGTCGCGATTGATGATGCGCTGATCCATCAGTTTATCGGCCGCACGCTGCCCGATGTCATGGACATCCTTGATAAGCATTACGGCAGCCATGAAACCACCGAGGCGATCTATGCTCGCCACAAGGAGATTCGCGACGAGATGGTCAAGACCGATTTGGAGCTTAAGGCCGGTGCCGCCGAGTGCATAGGCGAGCTGCTGGCTTCGGGCTATCACGTGGGTCTAGCGACGTCGTCGCGCCTCGCTACGGCCGAGCGCAACCTTAAGATGGTCGGCCTTTTTGACAAGTTTGAGACGGTGACCTGCGGCGAGGACGTCGTGCACGGCAAGCCCGACCCCGAGATGTATCTGCTTGCCTGCGAGCGCGCGGGCTTCGCCCCCGAGGAATGCGCCGTGGTCGAGGATTCGCGCAACGGCTGCGTCTCGGGTATTACGGCCGGCTGCCATGTCTTTGCCGTCCCCGACATTGTGCCGCTGCCGCAGAATGTGGTGGATGGCTGCGAGGCCGTGCTCGATACGCTGTTCGACCTGACGGCGGCGGTCAAGGCCGTGCGCTAGACAGCTGCGGCGTTGAAACGGGCAATTGCCCACATTTACGCTTAAGCATAAGGGGTCCGGCAATGGCCGGGCCTCTTTTGCTTAAGCTGCGTTTTGGCATACTGGTCGACGTGCTATAGATACGCGCCCAGGTTGATGGCGGTGGCTTCGGCTTGGCTGCCCGCCTGGGTACTGGCGCGCTCTAAGAGGAACGGCCGCACGAGTTCCTGACGGTTGAT
Source organism: Collinsella sp. LCP21S3_A9 (assembly GCF_052118785.1). Classification (NCBI taxonomy): domain Bacteria; kingdom Bacillati; phylum Actinomycetota; class Coriobacteriia; order Coriobacteriales; family Coriobacteriaceae; genus Collinsella; species Collinsella sp. LCP21S3_A9. Next base: position 21,121 of record NZ_JBQKGN010000019.1, read on the forward strand.
GTCCTCGGCGGCTGTGACCTCGGTGACGGTGCGTGCGGCGGAGCCGATACGGACGCGTTTGGTTTTTGTCGGCGCCTTGTTCTCGATTTGCTCCACGAGCAGCTGCACGCCCTTGCGGCCAATTTCGTAACCCGGCGGTGCAACTGTGGTGAGAGGGACCGACCCGCTCCATGCAAGCGGGTTGCCGTCGCAGCCGGCCACGCGAACTTGCTTGGGGACGGAGATGCCTTTGTCGATCAACGCTGAGATAACACCCGAGGCCAATACGTCGGTTAGGCCGATGACAAAATCCGGACGCTCGTCAGCAGAGCGCTCGGCAATCTGGGCGCCGATGCCGTAACCGTCGGCAGCGGTATTCCATTCTCCGGCGTCAATGACCTCAATTTTGATGTCGGGATGAAGGGCGAGGGTCTTGTGAATGCCAAGCACGCGCAGGGTGAGCTGCATAAATGCCGCTCTGCCCACAACGGTGATATGGCGTGCGCCGCGGGCAATGGCGAGCTCGGCGATAATGCGCCCCTGTGCCTCGTTGTCGGCGGCCACGTAGTAACCGGGCTCGGAACAGTGGATGTCCAGATGGACAATCGGCACGGGCATCTTGGTCATGGCGGGGTGCCAATTGGGGGATGCCATGGGCTGAACCATGACGCCGGACATCTGCGTGCCCATAAAATAGCGCAGGTAGTGGTCTTCGAGGATGTCGTCGTTATCGGCGTTGGCGATAAGCAGGTCGTAACCGTGCTTGCGGGCCTCGTTATGGGCACCGCTGGCAATTTGGAGCGAGAAGCCGTGGTCGAGACGGGGGAGGACCAGGCCAAAGGACTTGGTGGTGCCTCCTGCGAGCTGGCGGGCGCTTTGGTTGGGCAGGTAGCCAAGGCGATTGATGGTCTCGTTGATGATTTTGAGGGTCTCGGGGCGCAGCTTTTCGGGATGGTTGAGCGCGTTGGATACCGTGCCCAGCGAGACCCCTGCCTCGCGTGCGACGTCGCTGATTTTTACCTTTGCCATAGCGGCCCCTTTGATGCGTTTCAAGTACAAGCCAGATTGTAGCATCGCCCGTCCCTAGGGTGTCAAAACCTGCCAATTAGGGACAGGTTTATTTTGGCAGGTTTTATCTGGGGAAACGCTATTGCCAACGCGACCACCACGAAGGGGAACAGGCACCTTTGTGGTGGTTTGGACCGGCTGAACGTGTGTGCATCGGGTGGTATCTAAGTTGAGATACCACTTCTGGTATATCAGCTTGCGCTTGCGTGAGTACAATACTCGAACGTTATACGTCTCAGCGCCCCTTGTGCGTGGACGTTTTGCAGTCACGCGAGCGAAGGGATTTATCCTATGTGCGGAATTGTCGGCTACACCGGCTCTGATATTGCAAAGAACATCCTTGTCACGGGCCTTAAGCGTATGGAATATCGCGGCTATGACTCCTCGGGCGTCGCACTCGAGGTGGGCGAGGGCACGGCGGCTCACCTCGACGTCATTCGCCGCGTGGGCAAGGTCGCGGGCCTGGAGAGCGAACTTACCAATGTCGACAGCGACGCCACCTGCGGCATCGGCCACACCCGCTGGGCTACCCACGGCAAGCCCTCCGTTGTCAACGCCCATCCCCACACCAGCTGCGACGGTCGCATCGCCATCGTCCACAACGGCATCATCGAGAACTTCGCCGAGCTGCGTGAGGAGCTGGAGGGCCGCGGCCATCACTTTAAGAGCGAGACCGACACCGAGGTCTTTGCGCACTTGATCGAAGAGGCCTATGCCGAGACACACGACCTGATGGCTTCTGTGCGCGAGGCCTGCACCCACGTGGTGGGCGCCTATGGTTTGGCCGCCGTTTCTGCCGATGAGCCCGGAGTGATCGCCGTGGCCCGCAAGGACTCCCCGATTGTGGTCGGTGTCGGCGAAACCGGCTCCTACGTTGCCTCCGACGTGATCGCGCTTATCGATGCCACCCGCGATGTCGTGGTGCTCGAAGACGGTCAGTTTGCCAAGCTTACGCCCGCAGGCGTCGAGTATACCGACGAGGCTGGCAACGTGATTGAGCCCAAGCTTACCCATATCGACTGGGACCTGGATATGGCCGAAAAGGGCGGTTATCCCGACTTTATGCTTAAGGAGATCCATGAGCAGCCTCGCGTCGTGCGTGATACCCTGGTGGGCCGCATGACCCCCGCCGGTGAGCTCGATATCGACGAGCTGGGCCTTTCGCTCGAGGAGCTCAACGATATCGACCGCGTGTATGTGATTGCCTGCGGCACCAGCTACCATGCCGGACTTATCGCCAAGAACCTTATTGAGGGTTGGGCTCGTATTCCTACCGAGGTCGAGGCGGCAAGCGAGTTCCGCTATCGCAACCCCATCATCACGCCGACGACGCTTGTCGTGGCCGTGTCCCAGTCGGGCGAGACGGCCGACACCCTTGCCGCCATTCGCGATGCACGCATCAAGGGCGCCAAGGTCTTTGGCATCACCAACGTGCTGGGCAGCCCGGTGGCGCGCGAGAGCGACGGCGTTATCTACACCAAGGCTAACAAGGAGATTGCGGTTGCCTCGACCAAGAGCTTCATCGGTCAGGTCGTGAGCCTTACGCTTTTGGCCCTGCTGCTGGCGCAGGTTAAGTACCGTCTGACCACCAAGCAGGCGCGCATGCTGTTCCGCGAGCTTTCCGATACGGCCGAGCAGATCCAGTGGATCCTGGATACGCAGACCGAGGCCGTGCACGAGGCCGCGCTTGTCTGCAAGGACGCGCAGTCTGCGCTGTTCGTGGGTCGCGGCATGGGAGCCGCCATTTCCTACGAGGGCGCGCTCAAGCTCAAGGAAGTCAGCTACCTGCATGCCGAGGCATATGCTGCCGGCGAGATGAAGCACGGCCCTATCGCGCTGATCGACCCGGGTTTCCCCGTTATCGCGGTTGCAACCAAAAGCGCAACATACGACAAGACGGTGTCGAACCTCATGGAGTGCAAGGCGCGCGGCGCCAAGGTCATCGTCGTTGCTACCGAGGGCGACGAGGAAATCAACAAGATCGCCGACTGCATCATTCGCGTGCCGGCCGTCCGCGACGTATTCAGCCCCATCACGGCGAGCGTTCCGCTGCAGCTGCTCGCCCGCGAGGTTGCCATCCTGCGCGGTTGCGACGTTGACCAGCCCCGCAACCTGGCCAAGAGTGTCACAGTAGAGTAATCGAGTTCCTACGTCCTAACAACTAAGGCCCGGCTTCGTTGCAGCGGAGCCGGGCCTTGTTGCATTTGCCCAGGTAAAACCTGCCAAAATAAACCTGTCCCTTTTTGGCAGGTTAGCGGAGCTTGCTGGTCTCGAAGTACTCGGGATATTGGTCCAGGACCTCGGTCTGGTTGCGGAACATCATATGCAGGTGCTTGCTGACCAAAAAGCTTGCCTCGATAGGATCGCGACCGGCGATGGCGCGGCGGATTTGCTTGTGCTCGTTAACAATCTCCTGATTGTCGAGCGCCTGCGTAGCGGCGCGCAGCCAGCGGAAGCGCTCCAGGTCGGCATTGGTCGCCTCGAGCCACGACCACACGGTGCTGCGGCACGCGATGCTAAAGATCATGCGGTGCATGAGGTTGTCGCTTAAAAAGAAGCCGATGCGGTCCTCTTCGGCCATGGCTTTTTCCTGCAGCGCGATGGCTCGGTCGAGCTGCTCGATGCCTACCGAGGTGGCACGGGCGCAGCACTCCACAATCACCTGCTTTTCCAGGTGTTCGCGAATGTAGCAGGCACTCTCGGCAAGGGTGAGGTTGATGGGCGAGACATAGGTGCCGCTTTGGGGCACGGTGCGCACTAGGCCCTCTTGCGCCAGACGCACCAGTGCCTCGCGCACAGGGGTGCGCCCCATATCTAGGTCGTCACAAAGCTGCTTGACGCCCAACTTTTCGCCCGGCTTGTAGTCCAGGTAGACTATTTTGCGTCGAATGGTGTGGTAGGACTGGTCCTGTAGGCTCGTTTCCTGCTCGCCGACGTGCATCGATTCTTCCATAGTGCCTCGCAACTGTTCTATCACACTCATATGTCAATTGTTAATTATGCCGCGAATCAGCTCTCCGCGCTGGGTAATTCGGTTGTTGCCCGAGGACTATTGCGGCATCTTAGTCTGTTTTTGCGTATGGCTGTGCTCGATGTTGCCGTATCATAAGCCATCGCAAACGTGAAATAGAAAGAAGGAATCCCATATGCAACTGGTAAATATCGTACGCGAGCGCTGGAAGGGTGTCTTGTTCTGCCTGATCATCGCCATCCCTGCGTCGTTGCTCGGCAAACAGATTGAGGTGGTCGGTGGGCCGGTATTTGCCATCCTCTTTGGCATGGTTCTGGCGCTCGTCTTTCCCAAGAATCGTCGCGAACAGCTCGCCGCCGGCGTCACCTATACGTCTAAAAAAGTCTTGCAGTACGCGGTTATCCTGCTTGGCTTTGGCATGAACCTCTCGCAGATTCTGTCCAAAGGCGCCCAGTCGTTGCCGATTATCGTGGCTACGATCTTGACCTCGCTCGTCATCGCCTTTGTGCTCTGCCGCGTTATGAACGTGCCGGGCAAGATCGCGACGCTTGTGGGTGTGGGTTCGTCGATTTGCGGCGGTTCCGCCATCGCCGCGACCGCGCCCGTCATCGATGCCGACGATCGCGAGATTGCCCAGGCTATTTCGGTCATCTTCCTGTTTAACGTTATCGCGGCGCTCGTGTTTCCAACGCTTGGAGGCATGCTTGGGCTGACCAACGAGGGCTTTGGCCTGTTTGCCGGTACCGCTATCAACGACACCTCGTCTGTAACGGCTGCGGCGAGCGCCTGGGACAGTATGCATCCTGGCGCCAATGTGCTCGAGAGCGCTACGGTAGTCAAGCTCACCAGGACGCTGGCCATTATTCCCATCACGTTGGTCCTCGCATGCTGGCAGATGCATCTGGCGCGCAAGGCCGGCGGCGACGCCAAAAGCACGTTCTCCCTTAAGCGCGCGTTTCCCATGTTTGTGCTGTTCTTTGTGCTGGCGAGTGTGGTCACCACAGTGTTTCAGCTTCCCGCGTCCGTTACGGCGCCCATCAAGGAGCTGTCGAAGTTCTTTATCGTGATGGCCATGGCGGCTATTGGCTTTAATACCGATATCGTCGAGCTGGTCAAAAAAGGCGGCAAGCCCATCGCATTGGGCTTTTGCTGCTGGATTGGCATTGCGTGCATGGGTTTGGGAATGCAGCACGTGCTGGGAATCTGGTAGAGAAGTAGCCCATTTACGTGCTGGTTGCCGGTGGCCGCATCCTCGCGGTGGAGCGATAGGAGCTCTTGCGGGTGTGGCTTGTCCGCAGGTTAATAGATCCCGAAGAGCTCTTATCGCCCCGCCAGGATGGCGATGCGGGGCAACACCTATACTCGCAGGACGGCGCTTTCTGCCCTATAGTGTTTGGTGAGCAATATCGTTCAATTTTGAAACACTCGGTCGTGCGACCGTCGGCGGTTGTACGTCGCAGCGGACAGGGGCAAATCATGGATAGCGATGCCAAGCTGAACATCTTGACCGATGCCCTAGCTGCTGCCGGGGCCTCGGCATTGGCAATCGATGCGCGTGGGGACGTCGCGATCTCGACCATGAATGACGCGGCGCTTGAGCGGGATGTGGCGGCTTTTGTCGCTGAGCGCCTCGACCGCATAGGAGACGGCGCGCGTCTGGTTATGGGGCGTGCGGGTACGCGCCTGAGCCTGACCGTTCGCCCCACCGATAAAGAGGGCGGGGGCCTTTGGGTCATCGTGGTCCGCGAGGTGCGCGCCGCCGCGGCGCATGCGGGCATCGAGTGGCTCAACGCCGACGAAGTTGAGGCCCGCTACGAATCGAGCGCGTACGGCATCGTCGAAAACGCGGCAGCGGTCGCTGCCCCCGTACGGGAGAGCTATGCGCGCGGAGTGCCCCTTATGCTCGAGGGCGAGCTGGGCGCGGGACAGGATCAGATTGCAAAACGCCTGTACCTGGATGGACCCTATGCCGATCAGCCCTTTGTGTCCGTTGCGCTCGATGAGCTTACGGATCGCGGTTGGCGCCATCTGCTCAAAAGTTCCGAATCGCCGCTATTCCAAACGGGGCTGACACTTTGCATGGGCGGCTGGCATGCCGTTGGCCCCCAACGCCTGCGCGAGCTCGTGTCCGCAATGATCGACACGGCGCTCGCAACTCGTTGCCATGTGGTGTTGACGGCAAACGACATGCCAGGCGGCGGCGAAAGCGATCAGGCTGCTTTTGTAACCGAGCGTCTGGCCTGTGCAGTGAGTGTGGCGCCGGCGATTGCCGAGCAGGGCGGCGCGTCGGAAAAGGTTGCGCGCTATCTGGAGTATCTGGCAGATATGTTTGAGACGGCAACACCCGCCTTGTCGTCCGGGGCGGCAAAGACACTCGATGCCTATCGATGGCCCCGTAACTATCTGCAGCTTCGTGAGGTTTCGGAACGACTTTATATATTAGTGAGGACGGGTACAGCCGAGCGGGCGGTGGCGGAGGAGGTGCTCGCCCAGGAGGACGTTGTCAAGACCGCGACCTTTGGTGCCCCGACGCTCGATAGCGATCTGTATATCTTGCGCCCACTGGCCGATACCGAGCGTGATATCGCACGGCTGGTCGTAGGCCACCTTCACGGCAACAGGACCCGAGCTGCCGAAGTACTAGGCATAAGCCGTACGACCCTGTGGCGCCTGCTGAAGGACGACGACCGTTAAGCGAGGCGCCCGTGACCGCGCGCGGCGCGTGTGATACAGTCCAAAGCAGTATTGTTTCGACTGTGTTACGGCGTGCGGGGAGTATGGCGGAGACTTCAAAAACAAATCGGGTTCGAAAGCCCGCGGCGCCGGTCAACCGTCGCACGACTTCACGGACGTGGGGCAAAAGCGCCTCGGGGTTCGACGGCTCGTTCAAACGCACTAAATATGGTTATCCTTCGGCAAGCGCTCGCTTGGCCATGCAGGCCGAATCATCGCTGTGGGGCCGTAAACGTGTGGTGGGGTCAAAGCTCAAGCACGATGGAACGCTCGGCTACATTAGCCGTGGCGCTGCTCGCCGTAGCGGCCTCAATCCCGCAGGCTGGCATCGCTATGTTCCGATCGCGGTCGTTGTCGCGGTGATTGTCATCGCGCTCGCGGCGCTCGGTTACGCCGGCGGCGGGGCCAATCTGGACGCAATGTTTAAGTCGCCCGAGCTCGCGCATGCAGGCACAGAAGTTGTCGAGGGCGTTCAGACCCAGACGGGCGTCGCGCCCCAGCGCAGCATGGTCGCAGCCGCTGCCACCATTGCCGATGCTCAAAAGGATGAAGGCGAACAGGGCGATGGCGCCAAAGCGACTCGAACGAATGAAACGACGACAAATCCATCGGCAAGATAAGTTGCTAGTGGGGTAGCAAATTTGGGACGGGGCCTTTTAGCTGCCCAAGTGTCGAATGCCAGCAGCAGCTCATTCGATGTCAGTCGCCAACAGCGAGCGGGCCGCATTTGCGCCAAGGTGACGTGAAATGAGAGGGCGCTGACCTTCTTCGCGCCCTCGAAAATGAACGTCAGATTGGCGTGAATGCGGCGCGCGTAGCGTCAAGCGGTCCGCCGTTCGGTAGAACGGCGGAACAAATTACCTAACATACACCACGTTGTCGCGGCGCGGCTTTGCCTCGGGTAGCGTGTCCTCGGCATAGCCCAGAATGCAGTTACCGACACCGCGCAGGCTGCCGTCGGCGGGCAGGCCCCAGCTGGCCAGCAGCTCCAGGCCCTCGGGCGAGTCAAAGACCTCATGCGCGCGGTGAATCCAGCACGAATCGACACCCAGTGCATAGGCGGCGTTGAGCAAGTTGCCCATGGCGAGCGAGCCGTCTTCCAGATGTGTGGGCACGCTGCGGTCAACCAGCACCACCACAACGGTCTTGGCGCCATAGAAGGGGTCGCTGTTGCTGCCCATGACCTGGGCGTTGAGCTGTGAGAGACGCTCGACGGTCGCGGGGTCGGTGACGGCGACAAACGTCACCGGCTGGCGGCCCATGCCGCTCGGTGCATATTGGCCGGCTTCGATAATACGTGCAAGCTTTTTGGCCTCGACGGGACGATCGCTGTATTTGCGGCAGCTGCGGCGGTGAATGAGTGCTTCGATAGTCTCCATGGTGTCTCCTTGCGGTGGCGTTGCAGATGCCCCGTTCATACCCGTCGGGCTCAAACGATAGACGGTCAAGTGCCCGGCAACAGGATAGATTCCAATTGGGTAAGTAGGTTTGCATAAAAGTACCTTCAAAATGTGACAAGCCAATGGGATGGTTAAACGTTTTATCCCGTCTGCCCTGCGGTTTTTACCACTTGCCTAAATGACGAACGCATAACCTCTGATAAAGGTTTTACTAAAGGAGTACCAACGTTTATCAACGCGCCGTGGTGGCGCCGGGCCAGGAGGTAACTATCATGTTCCAGGCTGGAGATGTCGTCGAGACCGATTTCGAAGGATTTCTGAAGCTGCTGCGTTCCAAGACACGCGCTTTTGTGACGATTGACGATCACGAGTACTACATCACGCACACCGATGGCTATTGGCGTGTTCAGGATTGCGAGGCCCTCAACGATAAGGGCCACTTTACTGACTGCTCCGAGCTGGTCAACACGCTCTGCGAGGTCGTCGAGCTGCCTTGGATCTGCGGCAAAAGCCTGCACGATAGCTTCTCGGGCGCTACGGTCTACGAGGCTGTCGCCGCTTAACAGGCAATGAAACCCGATTTTCACGTGACCGCTGGCGCCGCCCCCGCGCCGGCGGTCTTTTTCTGCCGATAGGCCATAAAAGCGTAGGCATTTGCGGAGAACCTGTTGACGATAGTCAAAGCTCGGACTAATCTAGAGACACGAAATTGGTCAAAAATCGGACAATCGAATGGTGGGATAGATGAATAGTGCGGTTACGCCGGTCGACTTCGACCGGTTGCTCAATAGACTCGACCATATCTATTCGGAGTTCTCGCGCGCCTGCGGCCTTTCGGACTGCGCTTACTGGATGCTCGTCGATACCAGCACGGCAGGCGGCAGTATTGCCGTAAGCCGTCTGACAAGCGAATGGTTCTACAGCAAGCAGACCATCAACTCGGCAATTAAAACCTTGACGGCGCGGGGCTTCGCAACGTTGGAGTTTGCCGAAGGCAGCCGTAAGAACAAGGTTGTGCGTTTGACCGAAGCGGGTATGCGGTTTGCCGAGCAATATGCGCTGCCGGCGCAAGAAGCCGAGCAACAGGCTTTCGAAGTGCTCGAGCCCTGGGAACAGCGCGAAATCATGCGCCTCATCGAAAAATTTTCCCATGCGCTCGGCGATGAGTGCGATGTCTTTAAGCAGCATATCGCTGCCGAGAATCAAGGTGAGGGTGAGTCGTGCGACTGTTAATGAGGTTTTTGAAGCCCTATCGAGGGCTTGTCGCAGTGACGCTGCTGGCGCTGCTGGTGGATAACGTCGGTACGCTGTTGGTTCCCACGATGCTGGCGAACATGGTCAACACCGGCATTACCACGGGCGATGTCGACTACATCTTATGCAACGGCCTATACATGTTTATCGCGACGAGCATGGCTAGCGGCGGCACGGTGCTGGGCTGCTATCTTTCGGCGCGTCTGGCGGCTAACGTGGCCTGCGATATCCGCAATGCCGTCTACGACAAATCACTCGAGCTGTCTGCCAGCGATTTTGAGCGCTTTGGCACCGGATCGATGATCACGCGCTCACTCAACGACATCAACGTGATTCAACAGGCTGTCCTTCAGACGATTCAGCTGGTGCTGCCCGTGCCGTTCTTGGCTGTGGCGGGCATCATCTTCGCCTGGTTTATCGATCCGGCTATGGGCGTGCTTCTGGGCGTCGTGGTTGCGATCGTGCTGGTTGCGGCGGTCTTTACGGTTGCCAATGCGGCACCGATTTTTATGCGCCTACAGGGCTTTATCGACCGCATGAACGTGGTGCTGCGCGAGAACATCGTGGGCGTGCGCGTCATCCGTGCGTTTAACAAGGAGCGTCGTGAGGAACAGCGCCTGGACGAGGTGTTTAGCGACTACGCCGCCAACGCCATAAAGGTCAACCACCTGTTTGTGGGCCTTGACAGCTCCAGCTTCTTTTTGATGAACATCGCCGAGGTGGCGGTGCTGTGGGTGGGCGGTAACCGGGTGGGCGCCCACGCCATGCAGATTGCGAGTATCTCGGCGGTGCTGGAGTATGCAATTCTGATCCTGTTCTTTGTGATGATGGCCCAGATGGTGGTGCTGACGCTTCCGCGTGCTGCCGCGTGCCTGAACCGCGCGCAGCAGGTGTTGGAGATTGAGCCGAGCATCGTGGACGGCGAGCGTACGCTGGGTGACGGGACGCCTGCCTCCGAGGACGATGCGGATGCTGTTGCCGTGTTCGACCACATGTCGTTTCGCTTTGACGATGCCGACGAGGACACCCTGTGCGACCTGAGCTTTGCCTGTCGTCGCGGTCAGACGACCGCGATTGTGGGCTCGACGGGCTCGGGCAAGTCGACGGTGGCAAAGCTTCTGCTGCGCTTCCACGATGCCACCAAGGGCGCCATTCGCCTGGACGGCATCGATCTGCGCGAGCTTTCGCAAGATGAGATTCGCGGGCGCATCGCCTATGTGCCGCAGAAGGCGTGGCTGTTCTCGGGCACCGTGGCAAGCAATCTGCGCTTTGGCAACGAGGACGCGACCGAGGCGGACATGCTTCATGCGCTGCAGGTTGCCCAGAGCACCTTTGTGCTCGATCAGCCGCAGGGGCTCGATACTCCGGTTGCCCAGGGCGGTACGAACTTTTCGGGCGGCCAGCGCCAGCGTCTGGCAATCGCCCGTGCGCTCATGAAGCATGCCGATCTGTATATCTTCGATGACAGCTTTTCGGCCCTGGACTTTAAAACCGATGCGGCCTTGCGCCATGCGCTGCAGGACGAGACGCGCGACGCCGCGGTGCTCATCATCGCGCAGCGCATCTCGACGATTTTGCATGCCGACCAGATTGTCGTGCTCAAGGATGGCGAGGTCGTGGGCCTGGGCGCGCATGAGGAACTTATGGAAACCTGCGAGGTGTACCGCGCCATCGCGGAATCGCAGATGAAGGGAGGTGAGTAGCATGACCGAGGAGCTCAAGAAGCAAGGTGGCGTTGATGACGACGCTGCCGCGGGGCTGGCCGAGGAAACGGCTACCGCGTCGACCGAGCAGGATGCCGCCGCCAGGGCCGCGGCCGAGCGCGAGGCTCGTCGCCAGGCGCTGTACGAGGAAAACGAGCGTGCCGAGGACGAGCGCGCCCGTGCCGAGGCAGAGCGTATGCGCGACGTGGACGACGAAGAAGAGGACGAGACGCCCCGGGATACCTGGGCGACGGTGCGCCGCTTGTGGAGCGAGGCCGCCGGCGACCATTGGCGCTTCTATATTGTATTCGCGAGCATTGTGTTCTACGTCATCTTTAACACCGCCGCACCGGCATATAGCGCTCATGTTATCGACGAGCTGTGGGGCCATATACAGGTGGCGTTTGCCAGCGGAACGACCTTCAGCATCACCTGGAATCAGTGCGGTAAGACCATCTTTGTCTACTTTTTGATCTGGACAGCCGCCGGATCGTTCTATGCGCTGCAGAGTTTTTTGATGTCGAGCGTCGCCGAGCGACTCAACCTGCGTCTGCGCAACCGCATCGCGCAGAAGCTCAGCCGCCTGCCGCTCGCCTACTTTGACGCGCATCGACCCGGCGAAGTGGTCAGCCGCGCGACCAACGACTTGGACAAGATGTCCGAGAGTATGCAGCGCGGATTGCTGCAGCTGCTGGTATCGATCGGTACCGTGACGGGTGCCATCATCATGATGTTTGTCTATAGCGTCAAGCTCACGTTGGTCTTTTTGGGCTTTACGGCGGTATCGCTGCTGGTGACCAAGGTGGTTTCGCGCCGTACGCATGATGTGACGGGCGAGCGTCAGGAGTGGGTGTCCAAAATCACGAGCGCGGTCGAGGAAGGCTATTCAGGCCGTTTGGTGATTCGCGCATTCAACCGCGAGCATCAGAGCTCTGCCGAGGTGCACGAGGCCTCGAGGGAGCTAGCGCGCGTGAGTACCAAGGCCGACTTTATGATCAATGCCGTCGGCCCTGCGGTTCGCTTTATCGGCCGTTTGGCGCAGATCGTGATCGCGCTGGTGGGCTGCAGCATGCTGGTCGCCGGCCACGTGACCGTCGGCGTGTTCCAGGCGTTCTTCCAGTTTATCTACGGGGCGTCCGAACCCATGACGCAGCTGTCGTTCACTTTCAACTCGCTGCAGAGCGCGCTGGCGAGTGCGGAGCGCGTGTTCGACCTGCTCGATGAGCCCGAGATGGAAGCCGATCCGCTGCCGGGTGAGGCTGCCAGGCTGCCGGGTCGCATTGAGGGCCGCGTCTCCTTTGAGCACGTGCGTTTTGGTTATTCGCCCGACAAGCCGCTTATGCGTGACGTGTCGTTTACCGCCGAGCCGGGCCAGAAGATCGCCGTGGTGGGAACCACGGGCGCGGGCAAGACCACGCTCATCAACCTGCTCATGCGCTTCTACGAGATTGACGGCGGCCGCATTACGCTCGACGGCGTGGACACGAGCTGTATGGACCGCGGCGAGCTGCGCCAGCAGTTTGGCATGGTGCTGCAGGACGCCTGGCTGTTTGACGGCACGATTGCCGAAAACATCGCCTACGGCTGTCCCGAGGCGACGCGCGACGAGATCGTGGCGGCTGCGCGCGCCGCGCAGGTCGACTTCTTTGTGCGCACCATGCCGCAGGGTTATGACACGCGGGTGGCAAACGATGCCGAGAGCATTAGCCAAGGGCAGCGTCAACTGCTGACCATCGCACGCGTGCTGCTCAACAACCCGGCGATTCTCATCCTGGACGAGGCGACGTCGAGCGTGGACACGCGTACCGAGCTCGCCATCGGTCGCGCCATGGACGCGCTTATGCGCGGGCGCACCAGCTTTGTGATCGCGCATCGCCTGTCGACGATCGTGGACGCCGACCTAATCTTGGTCATGGATCACGGCAACATTATCGAGCAGGGCACGCATAAGGAGTTGCTGGCTGCCGAGGGCGCCTACGCCGACCTCTATCTGAGCCAGTTCGCATAATGCGACATGGGGACGGCCCCCTTGTCGCATCAGAAATAAGGCGCGCCGGGGATAGATTCCCTGGCGCGCCTTTGCGCTGGCATGAATGTTGTCATTGGCCGTCCGCGTCTAGCGTTCGTCCACAAGTTTGGCAACGAGGGCTTTGAGCTCGGCTACCTCTTGCTCGAGTTCTTTGACGCGGCGGGCGTTCTCGGTGATGCCCTGACGGTTGAGGGCGGACTGCTCGGCGGCATCGTCAGGCATGTACTCGCGGTGCTGCTTGGCGTCGAAGCTCTCCTCGAACACGCGGCAGCCGTTGCGCTTGATGATGCGTCCCGGTACGCCCACGACGGTGCAGTTGTCGGGCACGTCCTTGACGACAACCGAGTTGCCGCCGATTTTGACGTTGTTGCCGATGCGAATGTTGCCGAGCACCTTGGCGCCCGTGCCCACGGTGACGTTGTTGCCCAGGGTGGGGTGGCGCTTGCCGGTTTCGTTGCCGGTGCCGCCAAGCGTGACGCCCTGGTAGAGCACGCAGTTGTCGCCCACGATGGTGGTTTCGCCGATGACGACGCCCATGGCGTGGTCGATAAAGAAATGCTTTCCGATCTGTGCAGCGGGATGAATCTCGACCCCGGTGATGTGGCGGGTGATTTGCGAGAGCACACGGGCGAGCGAGCGATGACCGTGCTCCCACAGCCAGTGCTCGGGCACGTGGTTCCACTTGGCGTGCAGGCCAGGATAGGAAAGGAAGATGACCAGACCGTTTTGCGCGGCGGGGTCCTGTGCCTGGACGGTCTTGATGTCCTCGCGAATGGTATTGATAAAGCTCACCGGCCGCCCTCCCTTAGCGCCATGGCAATGCGATTCAATAAAGTATAGCGATTCGCTAGGGATTAGGAAGAATAATCTTGGCGGCTTTGCATGACAGGTGTCAGTTATGCAAACTTACTGGTAATGGAGTCATGCTTTTGTGGGGTTGCGCACGAGGGGGCACCGCAACCGTATACTGGTCAACTTGGACGTATCCGCGCCCACAACTGAGAGGTTTTACTTCATGGGTTTCATCAATTTTATTGCCGAGCTACTCAAAGACCCGCGCACCGCGATTGCCAGCTGGATCGCCGCCGGCCCGCTTATGGCCTACGGCTGCGTGTTCCTCATTATCTTCGTTGAGACAGGCGTGGTGTTCTTCCCGTTCCTTCCCGGCGATTCACTGCTGTTTGCTTCGGGCTTCTTTGCCCATAACGGTGGCTTTAACATCGTGGCCCTGCTGGCCGTAGCATGGGCCGCTGCCATCCTGGGAGACCAGTGCAACTTTATGATCGGTCACTTCTTTGGCAAAAAGATCATCGCTTCGGGCAAGGTCAAGGCCATGACGCCCGAGCGTATCAAAAAGTCCGAGGACTTCTTGGACAAGTGGGGTCACCTGGCCATCTTCCTCGGCCGCTTCTTCCCGTTTATCCGCACCTTTGTGCCCTTCATTGCCGGCATGGGCGGCATGCACTGGCGCAACTTTGTCATCTACAACGTGCTGGGCGGCATTACCTGGTCGACGGTCTTTACACTGCTGGGCTACTTCTTTGGTGGCATTCCCTTTGTGCAGGAGCACTTTGAGTTGCTGATCATTGGCATCGTAGCCGTGTCGATCATCCCGACTGTAGTCGGCCTGGTTAAGGCTAAGCTGGGAAAACAGAACGCCTAACTCGAGCCGGCGCGAATAATAGTGTCAAAGAGGCCCGTCACCGCTTGCGGTGGCGGGCCTCTTTTGCTTCGGTCAAATGAAAATACTTTACTTAGTTAAAGAAAAACGTTTTATCCGACGCGCGCGGGGAGTACAATCTCGTCCATGCGAATCGACGTGCCATCGGCTTCGATGTTGCCCGCGTGTCCCGTCCGGCTCTACGCTCCGGGCGTGCGACGTTGCGACACGGTCGGCCTCGGTCCTTGCGTGCGGGTTCGCGAGTATGCAACTGTGTATGTAAGGAGCGACATATGACTGTCGAGAAGAAGGATATCGATTGGGGTAGCCTCGGCTTTGGCTACATGAAGACCGATTACAGCTACGAGGCTCATTGGAAGGATGGCGAGTGGGACGAGGGCGGCCTGACCACCGACCACACCATGCATGTCTCCGAGTGCGGCGGCATCTTCCATTACTGCCAGGAGGTCTTTGAGGGCCTGAAGGCCTACACCGCCGAGGATGGCAGCATCGTCTGCTTCCGTCCCGACATGAACGCTGAGCGCATGTATAACTCTGCCCAGCGCCTCGAGATGCCCCCGTTCCCCAAGGACAAGTTCGTTGAGGCCGTCAAGCAGGTCGTTTCTGCCAACGCCGCCTGGGTTCCGCCTTTCGGCTCCGGTGCGACCCTGTACGTGCGTCCGTTTATGATTGGCTCTGGTGACGTGATTGGCGTGGCTCCTGCTCCTGAGTACACGTTCCGCATTCTCGTGACTCCGGTCGGTCCGTACTTTAAGGGCGGCCTTAAGCCCGTTAAGCTGCGCGTTTCCGAGTATGACCGTGCAGCCCCGCATGGCACCGGCAACATCAAGGCCGGCCTGAACTACGCCATGTCCCTTAAGCCCACGATGGAGGCCCATCGCGAGGGCTATGCCGAGAACCTGTATCTTGACTCCGAGTCTCGCACCTATGTCGAGGAGACCGGTGGCGCCAACGTCCTGTTCGTGAAAGAGGACGGCACCCTCGTCGTTCCGCAGTCGCACACCGACTCGATCCTGCCCTCCATCACCCGTCGCTCGCTCGTTCAGGTCGCTCAGGACCTGGGCATGACCGTTGATCAGCGTCCCGTCGAGTGGGCCGAGGTCAAGGCCGGCACCTTTGTCGAGTGCGGTCTGTGCGGCACCGCTGCTGTTATCTCCCCGGTCGGCGAGATTGACAACAAGGTTTATGGTGCCGACGAGACCGTGACCTTCCCGGCTGGCTGCACCGAGATCGGCCCTGTTATGAAGAAACTTCGCGAGACCCTGACTGGTATTCAGTCTGGTGCTGTTGAGGATAAGCACAACTGGGTTTACACCGTCGCGTAAGCTGTCTTGTATGTTCGGCCCGAGGGCGACCTTCCTTTCCGGCGCGTCCTCGGGCATGAAAGAACCCCCGCTACGCACTACGTGAACTGCCTCCCATTTCTTGGACACGAGAAATGGGAGGCTTTTTATGCGAGTCGACTTGAGGGTGAAGCACGACATCGAGGCCAGGAAGGCGGCGATCGGGCTCTTCGAG
>NZ_JBQKGN010000020.1:0-32370 GCF_052118785.1 Collinsella sp. LCP21S3_A9
GGACATGTCGAAGCTGGAGGAGATGGACGAGCTGAGGGGAAAGGCGGAGGGCTAGAAGAGGACGGGGCGGGAGACGACTAAATCAATTTGCGAAAGAATCTTGACGGTACCCCACCATCAGGAAGCCAAGGGGAATCTTGGTATCCAGTGTCGTTGCTGTCGGCGTACTGCGCGACCCAGAGCGCGTGGTTCTTTGCAATTTGCGACCAGTCTTCCTCCATGGTGACGCTGCGGCTCATGTAGACGATGCATCGGACACCGGTGAGCTCGTAGATCTTATCCAGGAACAGCTTCGCCTTATCGGTTCCAATGCGACCGTAGGCTTCATAGTCGAGCATCGGGATACCTTTGCCGAAGTAGTTCTTGCAGTTAGCGTAGAAGAACTCGGCCTGCTTTACCGGGTCAGTTTGGTCAAGGAAATGGTAGAAGCCATAGAGTTTCTTCTGGCTAATCGCCGTCTGGATAAACGGGTCGCAAGTCGAAAAAACCTTATCGATGCCCTCGGTCGCCTTGCAGAATACGAAATCGTAATCGATTTTAGTGAGGTCGAGACCTCGCTGATAATCAGAAATGTCGATGCCCTTCATCGTCATCGCGCATCACCTCTAATAGCGTTAAATGAGCCGAAGCAGACGGCTTCGAGCTCTTCCCTTGTCCATGTTTTGATTGAGTTGGCTCCATCGTCAGGGTCACGTAGCGCATACGTCCCGTCATCGTTCGCACACCAGATCATCACGACGTGGCTGCCGTATTCACGGTCTCCCAGCTGACCACTAACTCCGGCGAATACGATCCATCCGTCGTCGACATAATCGAGGGCATTGTCCGTGCCCCAGAAGGTGTCAACTCGGTCATATCCGTATCTGTCGTGGATGAACTGTGTGAACTTCTCCATGTCGTTTACTCGGTCTGTAAGGCACGAATCGCCCACGATGTTTGCGAGGGCATCCGGTGTCACTGTTGCGCCCTGCTCGAAGCTCAGCGCCATGGCGGCACACGTGAGTCCGCACCCGTAGGTGCCGATGGTATCGTCGCTATAGGTGGCCGATGACCATTGCGGGTCTTTTTGCAAAAAGAGCGGCATATAGCCGCTCTTCGCACTCGTCTTATTTTCATAAACAGGCAAAGCCGCTGTATAACCATCGCTATAGCCTTGGTTATATGCTTTTCCAAATGCTTCCGTATCTCTGTCAACGTGGTCGAGGGTCAAAACGAACCATAAGCCCATGCCTACCGCAAAGCCCAGCAGCAGTGCGACGGCAATCCGCATCCTAGCCGCGCTTCGCGACTTCATCAGCAATCGCCTTCGTAATATCATCGGTGTCAACGTTGGCGTGCTCGAAAATCTTCATGATGGGCGTATCGGCAAGCTCTGGATATGCATGCTTGATGTTTTCGAGGATAGAAGCGAACTCCATGCCGATGATGGCGATGCAAACGACATAGACGGTAATACCACCGAAATTCAGTCCAACGATATGCGAGCTTAGAATCTCGATACATATAACCAGCATGATGATAAGGGAAAGCGTTGCCTTATGACACAAGCCGCGCCGCATCATCGAAGACTTAAAGCTACGGTTGTAAATTGCCTGGGCGATGCCTGTAACCATGTCGATAAGCATCATCAGGAATGCGCCGGCGATGGCCCATACCTGCTGCTCAGTAAACGTGTAAATAGGTGCGAGATCCATTTGATTATTCCTCCTGGTCAGTGTCTTTTTTAGATGCTTCGATCATTTCTGCGACGGCAGCGCGCCAGCGCTTCGGGACGCTCTCAAGCGTCCGCTTCCCTTCCTTGACCGCTTCGAAATAGATCTTCGCCATCACTCTGCACCTCCAACGATGTCGCCGATCTCCAGCAGTGCGGCATTGGTGTCTTCGAGCGCTGCCTTCGTTGCGGTAAGCGACTCGATGATTTTTTCGATGCGCTCGGTGTCGCTGAGACCGTCATCCTCGTGCGCTGCCCAGAGTTCGTCGAATGCGGCGGTGATGCCGTCGATCGTCGGGACTCCTGCCTGTACGAAGTGAATCTCATCGGCTCGGTAGAACTCGATGGCATTACCAGAGTCAATGCCATTGTCTGCAACGTCCTTCTGGATGTTCTTGCGCAGCCAGACGTCCGACAGGATGCCGCTAGGACGCGGCTCAATAAGCACCGCATCAAGCGGTGTTGCGGAACACGTTTCGTTGATCATCTATGCCTGCCTTTCTGCGGCACTCACATGCCGCCTTGCTTTTCTCTATACTTTGTCGAACCCGTTGTCCATCACGACCCCGAGCGAATCTGTATGCTCGAACCATCCGCCGTAGCTCGTGACGCGCCTAGCGCGGCGAAGCGTGGGCTCGCTCCTGTATTTGCGGAACGCTCGGCTTGCCCTCAGAAAGAGGGTCGCGCGAAGCGTTACTCTGCTCGGTCGAACTGTGAAGCCGACGACATCGACCGGCTCCTGTTCCGATATCTGGCATATCTTCCAAGGCTTGACGTGCAGACCGAACTCATTGAGTAGGAGCTTTTGGAGCTGCCGCGCCGCACTTCGAAGGTCTCGCTTGTCATGGCCGAATAGATAGATATCGTCCGCATACCAGATCTGATGCGATACCAGCTTCCTACTACTCCCCCGCCTGGTCTTGTGCATTCCCTCGATGGCGTGATAGCCGAAGCTGAGGACGAGCTGTGCCATCCTTAAGCTGAAATAGCTTCCTATCTCAAGACCTTCACCGTAGGTTGCAAGCAGCGTCTCGCACACATAGAGCACGTCTGGGCTGCGAACATAGCGCCGAAGGATGCGCATCACCACGTCAGCCTTAATGGACGGGTAGCATTTCCTGACGTCGATGTGGACGAAGTAGCCACGCTCTTGCGACCATCTGCTCACAGCGTTCGCCGCCATGAGCTGCCCTTTGCCCTTGACGCTCGATACCTGCCAGAAGCCGACTTTGGCGTGAAGAAGACCTTTAAGAGCCTCAATGGCAACGTAATCGCATACCTGCTGTTTCACGCTCTCGACGCCGATAATGCGCAGCTTCCCGTTCGTCGGCTCACGATGCCTGTAGCGCTTGATCTGCCTGAGCGTGAGCGACCTTGAGGACACTTCGGATGCGATTTCGGAAATAAGGGCTTCGGAACTTCCGTGCTCATCGCCGACGCGCCATTCATTCTTCTTGCCAGCAGGTGCCTTGAGCCATGATTCGTAGGCTCTAGAAATTAGGGCTTCGTCGACACGAAGCCCCTTGCAATATGATTTCAATTGTTTAGAACGTTCTCTCTGGATGCCGTCCGAGGTGTCACCAATCGGCTACTGTCCCGGTGGTCTTAAGGCCATTTCAGTCAGTTGACTCAGGCTTGCCCGCTCGAATCCAGCTCGGCGGGTAGTCGCGGCGGAAGTCTTCTTTAGCTGGTTATTCATTATTCTTCATCCAGATAGGCGCGAGCCGATGTTCCACCTCGTATTGCCGGAACCGTTGTTGCCATTGACGTACCAAAGGCCAGCATTGCCCCTGTTCCTCAAGTTGCCGAGAGAAAGCCAACAGAACATGACAGCCCGCGCGCCGCGAATCCCTGCTTGTTTTCATAAGGGGACAAGTCCCCTCGCGGCTTACGCCGCTTCACCCCTAGAGCGACCATTGGCAGAGCGGCGCGAGCCGATGAACCACCCCGGATCGCCGGAACCGTTGCGGCCACCGACGAACCAAAGGCCAGCATTGCCCCAGTCCCACAAGTTGCCGAGAGAAAGCCACTCTCTCCAGCCGACTGTAGTGTCATCGACCTTGTAGTTGCCGTCGCAGATGCCAACAGAAGTCGATGCACCCGTACCCTGCTGAATCATCAGGCCGTTGACCGTCTTGCAGTAAAGAGCGTAATTCCATCCCTCAGCTGCTTGTCCGGGAAAAGCCCCGGCAGACAGCGCGCTGTCCGGTGAGCTGCCGGCCTTCTCGTTCTTAGTGTCCGGGTTCACGTAAACGACCGCGCCAGTACCTGTGTACTGGATTAGGACGTTTCCAAGAACCTCAAGCATTCCAAGGCCGAGCTCGATACCCTGGACGACAAATGGCTGCTTTCCGTCCGTGCAGCTCGTCGGCGATCCGTCGCCCTCAACCATGTCGCAAGAGCCGGTATTCCACGGTGCGGTTGCGAGCTGATAGGTCGTAGCGGTCGAGAATGGCTTAGCGACATCGAAATAGACTGCAACATTGGATGAGTCGATGGCAAACTTCTTGGTGACCCTCGCCCCATCAAAGATATCGCAGTTGTAATCGTAGCCGCGATCGGTGTTTGTGCCGGTATGTGTGCCGAACATCATCGCGGAGCCGATCAGAATCTGATCGGCCTTGTCCTTGGCGATAACGACCCTCGTGGTGTTGCTTTCAGCGAGTGTCGGAGTGGCGGTGATATCGTATCCGGTGCATCCGGAAAAGATACTCTGGCTGTTCTTCGTCGCATACTTGAGCATGAACATCGTCTTGACGTACCAGTCATCGGCTGCGACCTTGAGTGAATCGCCGGTGCTCGATGTCTTCATCAGGCTGATGCCGCCGTCGTGGCTCACGCTGCGCGTCTTGACCGCAGCGCCGCTCACGCTTCGCGGCTTGCCGTCGGAATCGACCGACAGGGCATACTTCGCGTAGAGCATGTAGGGACGCTGCGCACCGTTCGGAAGCAGTGCGGCGGGCTGCCGCTTCATGCCTGGCTGGCGTGTGTCAGAGACGGTGAGGTTAACCGCATCATCGGTCTCGGTCTCGAGCGTGTAAAGCACCGGCGTCAAGACCCATGTATCGTCGAGACGCGAGAAGCGGCCATCGCCGTCGATTGCCGTGACGTATGGCATGCCGTCGGCATCAACGCCGCCGTTGACCTCCACGAAGAAGAACGCGCCTTGGTTGACGTATGGGTCGATCGCCGCGCGCCCGATGACGCCGGGCTTGGGGTTGGCGATGCCGGCGTTCGCGCCTGTCTTGGTGCAGGCGGTTGAGCTGCCTTTCGGGATGCTAACGCCGTAGTTCTTCCCGTCTCGCATACGAGCGAGCCATGCTGCGATGGATGCATTGTCGTAGCGCCCAGTTTCCTCGCTGAACTTCGGCACCGCCGATGCACCCATGCCTTCAAGCGCGACGGCTATGCGCTCAAGCGTCTCGTTTCGCGGAAAAGTAAAATCCATCCTTTGACCTCCTAAATAGTCATGTCAACCAACACAGGCCACGAGTTGCCCTGAGCATCGGTCACGCGCTTGAAATAGATCTTCATGTCACTGCTGACGGAGCCACGAGCTTCCTCGGCCGCCTTGCGCGCGTCCGCTGCCGCCAGGTCTGCGCTGTCCTTGGATGCGTTCGCCGCGTTTGTCGCGGCAATAGCCGCATCGGTCGCGGTGTCGGCGTTCGCCTTGGCTGTATTTGCGGAAGAAGCGGCATCTGCGGCGCTCTTTGTCGCGGCGTTCGCCTTGGACGTCGCGATATTGGCCGCGTCCGTGGCGCTCTTGCAGATGTTCACCGCAGCGTTGGCGTTATTCAGCGCCTTCCCCGCGTCGGTGACGGCCTGCTCGCCTTTGGTTACGGCGGTTTCTGCTCGCTTCTCAAGCGCTTCTACTGCGTTGTCCCATGACTTCGCCGGAGTATTTCCCTCGCGTGCGTCGCGCATGATGTCCAGCGCGAAGCGCTCGGTCTGCACCGTCTGCGAGCCATTTGTGAATTCGAAATAGGCTTCGTCGGTATATCCAGGCACGCACGCGAGCTTCGATTCCTCGCAGACGTGCGTTACTGCGTTACCGGAAACCGTTGCTGTTCCCTTGTAGTAGTGGATACGATCGGGCAGACGTGCAACCAGGTAAGCCGTATAGCCAGCAAGCGAGAATTCCCCGCCGTTGTCGAAGACGAGCGCCTTGATGGTGGTGCCGCCGTTTTCGCCCTGGGCGATGCGGATGCAGTTGTTTCCGCATCCGCGCTTGTCGATATCAAGCTCAATAATCTGATTGTTCATTACGCATCACCGTCGATTAGCATCCATTCGCAATCAAGGATCTCGTTGCCGGACATCTTGCCGATTACCTCGCCGTAGGAAATCTTGAAAAGGTTTGGACGGTGCTTGATATTCGCGTAAAGCTCGATCTCTGAGCAGAACGATTTATATCCATCTGACCCGATTTTGATCCGAGAGTTACCGGTCGGAGAGCCGTCCTCGCCGATCTCTGGTTCACCGTATTTCGAGATCAGCTCATCGCGGCGCTTGAGATACTCCATGCACTCCGAGCGCAGAACGCGCGTATTCCGAGCGGCCGCGTAGCCCACGATGTCGCGGCGGTCGAGCAGCGGCTGAAGAGAAACAAGCATCTGCTCCATCTGGCTATTTGTGTACTCGTCTGGAGCAACATACTTGACATTGATGCTCTGCTCTTGCTCTGTTACGGTCGCGCCGAGCGCGCTGGCTAGTGATTCTATGCCTTTATCCATTGACGGTAGCCTCCTCGACCACAGGCTGCTGAACATCTATGCTGGCGATTTCAGCAGCTACATTCGTAACTTCTTCTTCAACTGTTTTGTAGATCGTGTAGCCATTGGCTGCGTAATAATCGAGCATCCACGGCTGCACATAAAAAGACAGACCATCTTTCTCAACTTTGTAGTTGGCCATTGTTTCTCTCCTAAAGTGCCGTGACCATGAGACCGTGATCGAAATTCAAAGTCCAGTTCGTCCAGTGCATCGAGAGGTTTTGGCAGAGATTGCTTACGTTGTAGACTCCCGTCAACGACATATTCGTCCACGAGCTTTGTAGATTTCCAACGAGAGTGACGCTGCCGGTTCTGCCAGTCTTGCACTCGACGTACTCGCCGCGATCCTTGTATGGACCGACTCCGATCCAGTCGTCAGTCAGAAGGCAAATGCATCCCTTGCCTGCCAATCGAGCACCATATACACGACTACTTGTGTTGTAGTTGTTGAATCCGACGTAGCCCGTAATATCCTCAGCTGTGCCGCCGTATAGGTATCCGTCAGCCATTGCCGTGTAGCAGGTGCCGCCTCCGACGCTGAAACCGTCTGTACCTATGTAGAGACCAGAGGTGTTCGAATCGAGCGTGAGCTTATATCTATACAATTTGTTGTTATCGATTGATAGTCCGCCGATGACGCCATATGTCGTCTGTAAAAAGCCACTCGTCAGATTCCAGTAGTTCTTCCCCTGACCGTCACCGATTGTTCCGCTCTTGAGGTATGTCGCATTTACGTACAGCTCTCCATTGGACATGTAGATGCCTTTGTTTGCCCCGTCGTTGGTGAGCCGATTGAAAATCTCTTGCTGTTTGAGGCTCTCGTCGAGATTGTCGACAAGTTTCTCCGCATCGGTCTTAGCAACCTCTTGCGCAATCATGCTCGTCGCACGCCGCGCTACCTCCGAATAGACCGTTACTGCGGATGAGTAGTTTTCATAGGCGCTCTTATAATCCGACATGGCGGCATTTAGCGCCTCGGCTGTTGAGCAGTTTGTGACATCAGAGATGGCTGACATCAGGACATCGAACGCTCCGCCATCGCCGAACGCGTTGTTGTAGATCGGCTCTAAGGCTTGCTCCTTGAACTGAACCTGCAAGTTTTTGTTTGACGACAGCGATTTGTATTGTGCAGATAGATCTTCTTTATCTTTCTGCACGGTCTGGAGAATCTTATTTACGGCAGCTTTCTCAGCCTCGGTGACGATGCCGTCTTTGGCGATGTCGTCAACCGTCTTGTCGAGGCTGCTTATCGTCTCGTCGAGTTCCTTATTCCTTTTCTGGAAGTCGTTCTCAAGGCCCACGATGTGGGTTCTGTTCTGCTTCATTTCGCCGTGCAGGTCGTTGATAACGCCATTGACGGTATAGCCGCCGTCGCCGTATTTGGCATTTGGCGAAAGCTGGAATTCGCCCGTTTCCAAGTCCCAATAGTTCGCGCCCACCTCGTCGGTGAGCAGGCCGGCGCGGATTCGGTCTGCACGCATCGTTCCAGCGTTGATGCAATCGGCGCTCACCTGTGCGCCGGTTATAAACGTTCTCCAATTCCATTGGCCGTCGCTTGTAAGATTTGCGGCAAGGCGAATGCCCATGCCGTTGATATTGACAGCCCACATTCCGGACGTTGCCTTGAGTGGGACACCCGTTACGGCATCCAGCGGCACGTTTGAGTAGATCGCGCCAAGCTCGAACGTCTCGACCTTGTAGGTGCCGACGGCATTGAATGCCTTGTTGAGCGCCGCCATGAGCTGGTTGAGCCACGAGACGGACGTGCTTGCCGCCGCATCGTAGTTAGCCCGCTGGTTGCTGCCGCTCTTGAGCTGCTGCGCCATTGACTGAAATATGTCGGCCAGATCATCGGTTAAGTTGCCGAACACCACCGTGGCATCGCCGGTCACCAAGTCGCGGGTCAGCTTCGAGACGCGCCCCTTGAGCCTGATTCCTTCATCGGAAAAGCCCTTGTCGATAATCGCCACGCAATCGCCTACGGCAACTCTCTCCCAATCTCGCCCGAAAGCGAACAGGTCAATCACGCTTGCTTCGTATGAGACGGTCGGTGTTTTTGCTTGCTCGAGGTAGTCGTTCGTCTCGGCTAGGAGTTGTACCGCGTCCTCGCATTGCTCGTTAACGTAAACGTCAACGGCTGGCGCAATGCCGCCGTTGCCGTCGGGATGTCCCCAAACCTCGGTAGCGGAGGTATCCTCGACGTAATTCTTGCCGCCGTTTATATCGCCGAAAGTCAAGCGCCGGCCAAAACCGCCGCTATCGGTCTCAACGCCCTTGCCGTAACCGTAAACGCGCGTCTTTGGATTCGCGCTGCCGGTCTTGCGCTTGATGCTTATGAGGTCTTTAGTCCACGTAAAGCGCTTGGGACTTTGCTGGTTTCCGCGTTTCGCGACCACACGAACGTATCGGTGTGTGACCTGCACCCCGTCAGTCTCGATGACGGTTTCAAGCTCGCCGCCCCATGTTTTGAGCAGGTCGCTCAATCCCTCACGGACTTTTACGTGATAGAAGGTATGCGAAGCGCTGCCTGGTTGGTCGCAGTTGCCGACTTCCCAGCGTGTGCCAGCGAGTATCGATGCGAGCGCCACAGATACGCTGCCTGATGGTCGCTTGTCTTCGATATAGTCATCCCACGTCTCGTTGATTGAGTTGATGCACGTGACGCTGGTATATGGCTTGCCGCTGTCATCGTGCAGCCGCTCGATTTCGTCGACTATGTGCTCATGCACAACGCCTTGTCGGTCAACCCAAACAAGACGATCACCCTTGCTCAAATCCTCGTCGCACATGATCTTAAGCTCATCGGTGCCGTCCGTCGCGTCATCATGGGTCGCTGCGGTGTAGGTAAGCCGTCCGAGATTAACGCCAAAACGGCTGAAACGAGTGAAGTTGACCTTTTTGGTTAAAGCCATCTTTCCTCCCATTCCAGCGTCGCGGAGCCGCTAGAGATCTTGATGTGCGCACGGTCTCTAATCACGAAGAAATCGCTCATGATGTTGAGCGAGGCAACCGATCCGTTGACCGTCGCGTGTTCGGTCGAGAAATCGAGCCTGATGGTGCTGTCAGCCGTGAGCGGCTGGATAACCTCGACGAACTCACCGGTATCGGTGTTGGTTATCCTCCAGGAACCTCCGGCAGACGGCTTCGCCGTCACCCTGATATACGCGGGAAGAGTGCCGCCGACGGAAACGGCAGCGGATCCGGACATGTCGATACGTCGGCTCTGCCCGTGATAGTCCGGATCACCTATATGGAATGTCACCGACGAGCCAGGGCAATCATCGGTAATCTCACCCAAATCCGTGATGCCGCTGACAATGGCCATGAGATAGCGTGTTGGGTCATCCGGCAGGTACAGCGGTGCCGGCTCATCTGTCCAGAGCATCGCCGCCAATTTGTGACGAGCTTCGGCGACATCGCGGCGATGCTCCGTGCGCAGCCACATGTCGACGGTCAGGTCGTATCCCTCTCGCTTCACCGACTTGAACAGCTCGCCATGACTTCCGGACGCATCTTCGAACGTCGGCTTCACGCTTGCCATTATCGGACGATGAATCTTGCAGAATACGAGGCTAGACAGGTCATGGCCGTTGAAGACGATGCTATCGCTCTGGTTGTGCTTGCGTTTACGCTCCAACGGTAACTCCCCTCTGCTTCAGGCGGCTGGCGATGCCAGCGCCGATCTGCTGCCCCGTCGTGTAGGCGTCAACCTTGTCGTTGACCGTGGCGTTCACGGTGACTGAGACGCTGACCTGATTTGCCCCGCCGCCCCAGCGGTCGAAAGCCCTCGAAACGGCGTCCTCAACGCTCTCGCGCAGCTTCCTGTCAGGAGTGACGTGCTCGCCGCCGGCCTCACCGACGCCGATGATGCTCGGTCGGTCGAAGTAGCCTCCCTTTGCATACCAGCTCACGCTGATGCTCGGCAGGTCGATGATGCCGCCGATATCCCTCCACGAGACGGAAAAATGGGGAAGGTTGATATGCGGAAGACTGATACGGATACCGGAGAACGCCGAGGAAATCTGATTGGGTATCCAGCTAATCGTGTTCCAAGCGCTGTTAAGCTTGGTGGTTATGCCATTCTTGATACCCTCGAAAACGCCATCGACCTTCGTTCCGAGACCGGGAAAGCCGAGCTTATCGCCAATCGTATCGGCGATGTTGATGGCGTTCGTCTTGGCGTTTCCCAGCTTGTTCGTGATGTTGTCCTTGATGAGGTTGAAGGCATTCGTCGCTTCCGTCTTGGCGGTCGACCAGTCCCCACTCATAGCGGCCTGAAGCGCCTTCGCGCTGGAAGACCCGGATTCAAGGCCGGTCTGCATATCATTCCGGATAGAATCCTTAATCGACCCGAATTTCTCAGAAGCCGCTGACTGGAGATTCCCCCAGGAATCAGACGCATTTGTCTTCAGATTCTCCCAGGCGTTCGATGCGCCTTCCTTGATTCCGTCGAACTTCGCACCGAGGTCGTTTTTGACTTCCTCGGCCTTGCCGGTTATCCCGTCCCAGATGCCTTGCCAAAAGGCTGGCACCCCTGCAAAGAAATCCTGAACTCCCTGCCACTTCTCGGAGATACATCCGGTGAAATCCGACCACATCTGCTTGCCGGTCTCGGTCTGCGTGAAGAACCACGTGAGACCGGCTACGGCGGCGGCAACCGCCGCCACACCGAGAAGAATCGGGTTTGCGGCTATAAGACCGGTGAACGAAGTCCAACCGTCGCCGACGGCACCGATAGCGCCCTTGAGACCGCCAAACTTCTCGGAAACGGTTTTGATGGTGCCGTCGATCTCGCTTCCAGCCTGCAAAACCTTGCCGGCACCGGTCGCAAGGCCGCCAAAGGCAAGCGTTCCGAGCGCGATGTTGGTCACGAGGTCTTGCTGCTCTGGAGACAGCTGCTGGAACCAGTCGGAAACGCTCTCAAGCGCCGGGGTGACCTTCTCGAGAAGCGTGGTGCCAAGCTCCAAGACCTTCTCCTTGACCGGAAGCGCGGCTTCACCGGCTTCTGTCAGCTTCTGGTTGAATTGAGCCTGCTGCTCGCGCGAGTCGAGCATGGTCTTGTTGTTGTCCTGGTACGTCTGTCCGATATCGCCATAGAGTCCGTCGAGCGTCTGCGTGATAAGCGAAGATCGCTCCTGCTCGCTGCCGCAGGCCGCCAGGGCTGCGTTGAAAGCGTCCTCCTTGGTAGCGCCCTGCCCAATCGCGTCGTTGAACGCCTGCTGAGCGGCTTGGTTTCCGGAAAGCGCTGCGCTCCACTGCTCATTGCTCGCTGTAGCCCAGTTGAGCGCGTCTGCCAAGCCGCCTGTGACGGTTCCCGTGTGCGCCGTCTCCTGTGACGCTTCGACGAGGTTCTCGAGCGGCAGGGCATCGCCGAACTTCGAGAAGGATCCTGCCGCGATGTTGTTCCACTTGTCCAGCTCCTGCTGGTTCGTCGTCAGTCGGGAGAGGTTCTGAGCGGCCTCCGTTGCCGTGTCCTCTTCACCGAGCAGCTTGTAGAAGAGTGTGTACGAGTTCCTTGCCTGCTCGCTCGTACCGCCGGCGTCCTTCCATGCAGCATCGAGCTGATGCGTCTGCTCGATGTTTTCTTCCTGGCTTGATGCAAGGCCGACGAGCGCCGTCGCGGCTCCGCCTACGGCACCGGTAATCGTCTTGCCGGCTGTCTCAAGCCCCTTGCCGGCCTTCGCAAGCTTGTCGCTGTTGTCCTGCACCGTCTGTCCGAATTGGTACAGACCGGTCTTGGATGCTTCCGCTTCCCGTCTAACGCTCTTCAGGTCATCGGCGTAGCTCTCTAGCTGGCTCTCACAGATGGCTACCTGCGCCTTCAGGCTAGAATACTGCGCCTGCTCGCGCTCCGTGAGCGCGACGCCGCTGCGCTGCTTTTCCTCAAGGGTAGCGAGCGCTGATTTATATGCGTCGAGCTTTGTCTTGGTCTCGTCGTACGCGCGGTTCAGCAGCTTGGCCTTCTCGGTCAGGAGCTCCGTGTTGCCGGGGTCGAGCTTCAGAGCGCGGTTGATGTCCTTCAGCGCGCCCTGCGTATCCTTGGCGGTTCCCTGCACCTTCTTGAGCGCGCCCTGCAGCTCTGTCGTGTCGCCGCCGAACTTGATCGTCAGCCCCTTGTAAGTAACTGCCATGGTCACCTCTATTCAACTGTCAAGAAGCCATGAGTGCACAGAACAGCGCGCCGCCTGCGGTGCGCTGTCGCTTTGTACTCACGACCAGAACTCTTGCTCGCCTTTCCTTGCCTCCTCGTCATCATCGGCATACGCAATCGCGTCGTGCACGAACGAATAGATGTCGAGAAGCATCTGCACCTGTCTATAGCTGAGCTTTTCCAGATCGCCTATAGACAGACCGGCCTGCTGGCACTCGTAGATGTAGAGCGCGTCGCAGCTACTTTGCAGCTCCGTCGGCAGCGGAGGCATCGGTCGCTTCGGCGGTCTCGGCTGCCACGTCTTTCTTTGCGTGCGGAAAAAAGTTTTCCTTCACGATATCCATCACGTCGGCAGACCAACCGCCAGAGCGCTCCAGGTCGTAGGCGTCTGGCGGGAAATCGCCAATCCACTCATTGAAGGGCTTGATTTTTGGGTCGGCGGTCTTCGCGCATGCATAGAAGACCTCGAGCAACGGCACGATTGGTGTGACCATCGATCCTGCCGTGACCTCAAGGATCATGGATACGTCTTCGTTGATGTCCTTCGGTCGCTTTGAGCCGTCGGCGCGTTCGACCGAGAACTCCCGAGAGAAGACTATTGGCGTGAACGCGTTGCATGCGACGGGAACGGAAATGTCACCGATTGAGATCTCGCTTACCATGCTATGCCCCACTCTGTGCTGGCGTGAGCTGAGTGTCGACTTCATCGAAGAAATCATCGTAACCGTCAAGGTCGCTGAAGCTGTCATACGAGCTGCCGCGCCAGCCGCTGGGAAGCGTGACTGGACGCCATGTGATGTCATAATCGAGCTGAGTGATGTCCGGCTTGTCCTCAAGGGTCTTGGCGTCCATGCTCGGTGCCTTGATCTGGCAGCAGAGGAAGCACCGGCGCTTGCCTACGGCATGCCCCGGCTGCTCGCACATGAAGGCGAACTTCTTCGGAGCCTTGCCGGAGGTGCCAAGAACTCGACCTTTTGCGTCGATGTCGAAGCCGACGAGACTGGCGAACAGCTTGCGCATCTCAACAGTTCCCTCCGTGTCGTAGAAGGAAATGGTGCCCGAGCCGCCGTTGTCCTGAGTTTTGTCAATCCAGGGCTCGTTATCGGCATAACTCGTCGCAGTCTCGACGGAAGGTTCCATCTTGATCTCAACGGTACCGGGGACTCGCACCGGATTCGCGTAGGTAAAGTTATCCTCGCTCTCGAGCACGGCGATATGCGCGTTCTTTACGCCGAAATATCCGTTTCGTGGCATAAGATGCCCCTTTCTTAATATTCAATCACGTTAATCTCGTAGGCTGTCTCAATGACGCCCTCTCCGTCGATCGCCGTCACGGTTTTCGTGTAGGCGAATTCGGCAGCATCCAATGCAGATTCGATGCGCTGCTCAAGCTCGTAGTCTCGCTCGGAGCAGTAAAGCGCGCAGTCGTACGGCATCCACCTGATATGCGTCACGTTGTCAGCAAAGACGGCTTCTGAGTAACCGGCTTCAATCTCGATGTACGGCGGCACAGGCCGCTCGTCAGCCAGGAACGAGCCGTTGCTGAACGGAAGCCCGAACGACTTGAGAATGCCGACAAGATCATCCAGTGTCTTCATCATTCGCCGCCTTTCGCGAACTCCGCAGCGACCTCGTTGTAGACGCCATCGATCACATGGTCGCCCGCTACGTGCCCGGGATACCTGCCGCTCTGGTTTGCGATGGCGTGACCCTTCTCAAGCAGATGCGTCAGCTGGTACTGCCGGTTGTGCACGGTGCAGATCGTGCCTGTCTCGTCGGTCTCAACATCAGACGTCCAAGCCTTCGCGTAACTGCCCCCGTGGTGGACGCGCTTACGGCTTCGCTCGCGCAGCAGCCTGACCGCCTTACGTCCTGCGGCGCGGGCGTTTCCCTCCAGAGCCTCAACGTCATCGTCGATCACGTCCTGCATGTCGTTGACGATAATCTCGGCGAGATCGTCGATATTGACGCCGCTCATCGGTCACCAGTCCTCTCGACAAGCGTGAGCCGGATGTTGTCCGCGCCGCTTATGAGCCGGCTGTCGACCGAGTACGTCACGCCGCCGAACTCGACGAGGGTTTCGCCGGAATATGCGCACGAGCGCATCTCAATTACCGCCTGCGGTTTCACGCCCGCCTGTGCAGCGACGTAATAGGTTGCCGCGCTCATCGAGAAGACGTTGCACGGCACGCGCCTGCGGCGTTCCTTCCTGTGCGGGACGCCTTTCTCATCGCGCTCTGTCTCGGTCGCGATGAGCGTGCACACCCCAGACCACCTACTCATCTCTCGGCTCCGCCCTGTAGAGCGAATCGCCGCTCATCGACGTGAGCATGCATTCGAACGACTTCATGAAGCCGTCGGCGTCCGGGTTGTCCAGCCCGAAGTTGGCCTTGACGTAGACCTTGATGGCAAGGCGAATGCGGCCATCGTCATCGTCTGCCGCCTTCTCCGGCCTGACGCCGCCCGCGACAAGCTCGGCGCGGGCGGCTTCGATGACATCGACGATCTCATCGTCGTAATCGTTGCAGAATGCCGGGATGCGGAGCGTGGCGCGGCAGGCATCGAGAATGCATTGCTTCTGCTTCTTCTTGTCTGCCATGGCACGAGACCTCCTTACGCAGTCTTGATGGTCAGCTGTGCGAACGCCTTGGGCACGGCAAGGCCGCAGTCGATGAGCTCGTAACCGTCAAAGCAGCGTTTCTGGCTTCCGTCGGGCGCGATGTAGGGCATCACATCGGGGCCGTCAAAGACATTGCCCTTGAACAGGTCGGGATAGCCGGCGATGATCACACCGTCGGAGATGGAATCGTCGCGCTTGACCAGCTTGCCGAAGATGTGGCCCTCGACGGACGGGTCGGCGTTCTTCTCGTCGACGAAATAGGAGCGCCCGTTGCCGTCCTCGAGCATGGCGATGTAGTTCCAGATGACATTGTTGTTGGCGTAGATGACGGCACCCTTTGGCGCTGCGTTGCCATAGGTATAGAGCTTGGAGAGCAGACCGGCGAGGTCGGCTTTCTTGAGCGCATTGGCCGTGGAAGTCTTAATTTTGTTCGTCTCGTCCATGCCGTAAGACGCATCTGCCAGGCGTGCATGGGCATGGGAGTTGCAGGCAACGGACAGGCGGGCGGCGATCTCGCTGATGAGGTAAGACTCGAAGGACGCGACGCTCTGGACGGCCATGCGGCGGCTCATCTTCAGGGTCTTCTTGATCTCGACGCCCTCGAACTTGAGCGTATCGAACGTGTTCTTCTCGTAGTCGGTCGGTGCCGCGCCCTCGTCGGTCTTGGCGGCGTCGCCCGCCGCGATGGCCTTTTGGCGGATGATTTCGAACTGATGGGGGAAGTTCTGCTTCGGCATGTCGCCCCACAGAACGGAGGTGTTGTCGATGAGCGAGATGATCTCGTTTTGCAGCTCGACGGGAATGACGGAACCGGTGTTGACCGTCGTGTGGTTGAACTCGGCTCGCTGCTCCATGGCGCGGTTCTGCGCGGCGCGCTCAGCGTCGGTCAGCGCGTAACCCTCTACCAGCTGGACACCCGAGCGCTCGGCGATGTCCTTAACCCAGGCGCGGCGCTCGGCTGCGGCGTAGTCGGTCGTGTCGTAGACCGCACCGGTGCCGAAGTTGTTCGCGGATCGAGCCAGCGGGACGGAATCGATGCGCTGGGCGGTGCCGTTGTCGATGGCGGCGCGGGCGGCCGCCACTGCGGAGGCGCGGGTCTTCGCGGTCTGGTCGATCTGGGCACGGATCTGGTTGATCTCGTTGGTGAGCTCTGCCATGCGGGCGGCATCCTCATCGGACGGGTCGGTGTCATCGCTGTACTTGTCGACGAGTGCCTGAAGCTCTTTCAGCATCTCTTCAAGTGTCATGTTTGTTCCCTTTCTAGTTGTTGGCGATTGCCATTACTGCACGCGCACGGATGAGCGCGTTCCTTCGGCGCGCGTGCTCCCCGCGCGACTTCTCAATCACTCCGCTGAGAAGGTTTCTTGCACTTATTTCGGTGTTTGGGTCAGCCGGTAGGCTCACCGCCGACACGTCATAAATCTTCTTGACCCTCGTGATGGTCGTGGTGTGCGTATCCCTGTCGTACTCGGACGCGCCGATAGTGAACGCCCACGACATACGGGTCACGAGGCCGTTGTCGATTTCCTCAAATCTGCTGCGGGCGGCAACTGACTTTGAGAGGTCAGCCGCGATAAACAGTCCATGCTCATCTGGTTCGACAACCAGAGTGCCGTTTGACAGGCGCGCCAAGACATCGCCGCAGTGGTCGAATTGCATGATGATGTCGCTCATGTCAGTATCTGCGAAGGCATCTGGGCTGATGACCTCTCGATACTCAGTGCCGTCAAATGGGTCTTCCCACAAGACATACGGATCGTTGAAGGTCGAAGCGTATCCCTCTACATAGCAGTCGGAATCGATGCGCTTCTCACGGCCTTGGCCTCCATCAACGCTACGCAGCACCATCGCCATTGAACGGTACTGGCGTTCATTCGGTTTCGCCGGCATCGGCATCGCCGTCCTTTCCGTCGATTTTTGCGATATTCGCGTTCGTCTCTGCTGCCTTCGCAGCCTGTTCCAATGTGTGCTCGCTGATCAGGTCAAGGTCGATGTACTCGCCGCGAATGACATGGCGGTCGCCGCCCTCGTAGTGCGGTAGCTGGAACACGTCCGCGACCTGATTGCCTGTCATGACTCCACGGTCGTATAGCGATGTGCTCACGTTGAGCTTCGTCTGGTTACTCGCGAACTCAAGTCGGTTCGCGCTGAACATGATTGAGTTTCCGTGCGCGATCTCGTTCGGCGTGAACGTCATGCAGGTGAGCACGTATCCCAGCTGCACGGCGAAGACCTCGGTTCGACCCTCGTAGAAGGCATTGTATGTGTCCTCGTCGGCCTTGTTCATGACGATATCTTCGTTGCTGCCGAAGAAACGGTATGCGGCTTTCTCGATTCGCTCCATCTGCGCAGCGTCGACCGTGTAGTTCTGCGGCGCGATCTGCTTCACGTCGTTGTACTTGTTGTCATACACGGCGATTCCGCCGGCGTTTGCGGTACCGAGCTGCTTGTTGAACTCTTTGCGAGCCTTTTCGAGGTCTTCGGGGTTGCGGTTCTGGCTCATCTTTCCAATGAATCGAATGGCAGCGCCCTGCTCGATTGCGGTCTTCTCGGCTTCCACCTGCGCGTGCATCAGCTCCAGCGTGGGACGGAGCACATCGGTGCCGTCTCCGAAAAGGTCGCTCTTGAACTGATGCCTTGTCAGCACGCCGACGCGCGACCACTCGATTAGCGTCTGATCGCCACCGCCGAACGACAGCTTGAGCCAGAGTTGGCCGCCGACATCGTATGCCTCGCACTGACCAGGCAGAACCGGGTAGTATCCAACGATGGTTACCATGTCGGCACCGGTTATCGGCACGATGAGGCACGTGTCGCACACATCGAGCATCGTCGAGACGCGGTGCAGGAACTGCGGCGTCGTCATCCAAGGGTTTGGTTTCCATTCAAGCGACCGCGTTGCGGCACATTGCGCGGTGCCGGTGACCTCCGGCTTGAGTTTGCTCGCATGGTCTGCGTTGCGCTCGATGATGCTTCTCGTCAGCTCGGCTTCGTAGATGCCGCCGCTCCACGTGCTGAAACGCGGCGCGTACGCCGTGAATGTCTGGAAATACCCGTCGACCGCCTTCATGATCGGCTTGTGGAAGACGGCATCGAACATGGAGCGGAACACCGACGTTAGTTTCGCCACGGCTAACCCCCAATCATGCTTTTGAAATCGTCCATCATGTCCTTGAGCACGACGAATGCGTCGCACTCCGCTGCCCACGCATCGATTCGGTTGCGCGGGTCTTGGTTCTTCTTGTCAGGCGCTAGGTTGCCGTTCGCGTCGGTTCGCACCGCAACGTTCGAGCGGCACCATTCGGCGATCGGGTTTGAGTTGTCTACGATGCGGTTCTCCTTGTAGAGCGCTCGCAGTTCCTTCATTGGCATTGAAAGCGTCTGAGCGCCTTGGATGACCTTCTTGAAATTGTCAGCGCCGAAATATCCCTCGTAGGCTTCCACCGTGGGCACGTCTCGCATGTGCCACGGGTCGTAGCCGCATGCGACGGCGTAGATACCGTATTTCTCGCGTATCTCGTCGACCCAATCGAGCACCTCGCGCTTGTCGATAATCGGCGTCGCGGAGGTTCGCAGCAGGCCGCGCGCAATCCACGCGTCGTATGGAACGCCGTCACGACCGCCGCGTCGACCTTCTGCCTCAGCCTGCTCAAGCGCACGGAGCGGAATCCAAGCCATGTGCATAGCGTAGATGCGCTCATCGCCAGGTCTCATCATCAGCAGGCACGCCGCCGTAAGGTCGGTTGTGTCCGATGCGTCGACACCGAGAACCGCGTAGGAGAACGACCCGTCTGCCGGGTCGAACGTCTCGTCATTGTGTATCTCATCCCACGTGAGCCATGCTTGGCTCTGGTTCTCGATAAGGTTGAAGTCTTTGACCAAGAGCGTCGGCAGGAATGTCGGATCGTCCTTGGCCTTGCTCACGTTCTGACGAAGGCTGTTTAGGCTCTTGATCGTCCCGAGTCCGGGATTTGCCTTAACCCATGCGGATTCGTCCTGCCATTCCTCACGCTCGTCGAGCTCGTAGATGAAAGCGATGAAGCGCTCGGCCTTCTCGCCTGTTGCCTGACCGTCCAGCCACTTCACGGCGTATCCGTACTGTGCATCGAAGATGCCGTTGCGCACGAATCCGTTCGTGGTGATCTCCAGCACCAGCGGTTGCCGGCGCGCGGAAGTGCCCTGAATCGTGAGGTCGTAGAGGTCGCGGTTCTTCATTGCCGCAAGCTCGTCAACGATGGCACCGGATATATCGAGACCGTCTAGGTGGTTGGTGTTGGCGCTCAGCGCCTTAATCGACCCCATGTTGAGGTCGCAGTAGAGATCGCTCACGCGCTTTCGCACGTGCCTGCCAAGAGCCGGTGATGTCATCACCATGCGCCAGGCATTGTTGAAGCCCTTGGCCGCCTGGTCGTGTGCAGTCGCTACGTTGTAGACTTCCGGCGCGCCCTCATCGTCATTGATGAGCAAGTCCAGCTCGACGGCAGATGACAGCGCGGTCTTGCCGTTCTTTCGACCCATGATCCAGAGCACTTCGCGGTACTGGCGCTTACCCTCGACATCTACGAAGCCGAAGATGACCGACAGGATTGCCCGCTGGAACAGCTCCAGTTTGAAAGCATGACCGAGCTTGCCGGACGGCAGCCGGCAGAAGCGCTCGATGAAGTTGACGTGCTTCGCCGCGTATTCCTCGCGGAAATGGTAAGGGTACAGAGGGTCTGAGTTGTCCATATCGCGCAGGACATGCGCAGCCACCTGCTGAATCTTCTCGCAGGCGGTAATGGTTCCGTCGAGAACGCCGCCGAAATACTCTCTGATGGCATTCTCACACGATCCAGCGGCCTTCTTCCTAGCCACCGAACCTCGTCTCGTTCAGATATTCCGCCAGCGCGTCTGCGGCGGTGCTTCCGTTCGGCATCATGTCGGTGATCTGCTTGATGCCGCGCGAGAACGTTGTGAACAGCTTGTTGTAGGCGGAGAAACCGGGATGCTCGCGAACTCCTGATTGTCCTCCACCGTTGTCGTACGTCGTAAAAATGCTCTCCCCCATCAACTCGTTGCGAGCCTGGTCGAGCTTGACCTTCAGAAACGCGATGTTCGACATCAGCGGCATGATTGCGTTGCGCCTATCGTCGGGAATCACGTCTTTGGTGAGACGCTGGAGCTTCTTGAGCTCGCTTTGGTAGCGCGCCTGTATCGTCTGCCCGCTTCGATTCGGTGGACTTTTCGCAACTTTCGGCGAAATCTCGGTACTTTCGCACACTTTTCTCTTTGCCACAAGACCACCCCCGTTCTGTGAACTTCTGCGCGCATAAATTTATCTCCCGGCGTTGGTGCCCTAGGCCACTAGCCTAGGTTTTCGAATGGGGGGATTGCTCGGCGCTCTGACCTTCTGTTTTGTTGTCCTTGTTTTGTGAGCAGTTGATTGTGCTCAGTCTGTGTGTTCGCTGTCCAGTGAAATCAAGTTGCCGTCCTCGTCAAAGACCAGCCCTTGCCTTGTGCTGCCCTGCCTTACCCATCCGTGCACCTTCTTGTGGCACAGGTCGCAAAGGCTGACAAGGTTCTTAGGGTCAGTGCTGATGTTCGGATCGTTGATGTTCTCCGGAGTCAGCTCGACGATGTGATGCACCATGACCGCAGGTGTTGCGATGCCCTGTGCCAAGCAGTGCTGGCACAGGTAGGCATCACGCTGTAGAGCCCGCTCGCGGGCGTGCTCCCAGTCAGTCGAATGGTAGAAGCGATACGAGAAGCCCTTAGCCATTGCCGCGCCTTCCCAACAAAAAAGGGACGCGAGCCGGAGCCCGTGTCCCTTTTGCTTACCTAATCCACCGTATCGAACTTTAGCACAAGGCGGGAACTGAAGGGAAGTACCGATTTCAATTTTCTTTCAGCCATGCCATGCCAACTGCGTCGATGTACCTGAACGCGGCGTTGCACAGCTCTCGGCACCACTTCGGTGAGCACTGCATGACGGCTGCCACCTCAGTCCACGGCATGGCCTGACAGTAACCCATGCAGATCGCGTCGGCATATCGGTTGCCCTTCTGCCTTGCGAGACCGCCGCGGCTGTCACTGCCATAGAGCACCGCGCACGCTTCATCTATGGCGGCTGAGCTGTCGGCGATGCGCCGCTCGAACCTGCCCTCTAAGTCGATTCGGCCATTGATTGCATCCATCGGGTCGGCATACCAGCCGCCACCGCCGCCGCTGTAGCTCTGGGCTTTCGCTCCTTCCCTCGCCCTGAGCCTTTCCAGCATTTCCCTCGTGCCCTCGATGGCCTTCACTTCCTCGCGGATTGCTTCGAAATACTCCTTGGCATCCACGCGCTTCGCCTACTCGATGCCAGTGGAGCCGATGCCATCGGTTCCGCGCTCGGTGTCCGTGAGCTCGTCGACCTCGACGAGCTGACACGGCACGTACGGCACGATGACCATCTGGCAGATGCGCGAGCCCTTCGGCAGGTTGACGATATCGCAGCTGAGGTTGACGAGCGGTGCGCTGACCTCGCCGCGATAGCAGCTGTCGATAACGCCGACACCGTGGCTGAGCGTCACGCCGTGGTTGCTAGCAAGACCGGAGCGCGGGAAGAGCAGGACGACACATCCGCTCGGAATCTCGAACGCGCAGCCAAGGCCGACAATGGCGCGGGCGTTTGGCTCAAGGCGGCAGTCCTCGGTGAGGCACATATCGAAGCCAGCGTCACCCTCGTGCGCATAGCGCGGCAGCTCCGATCCGTCCATCACCTTCACGTTCATCTTTCGTCCGTACATTTTTCCTCCTAAAACGGAATGTCTTCGTCGTAAAGTTCAGGTGCGTTGACCTGCGGTTGAGGTGCCTGCTGCGGCTGCTGGGTTTGCGGTTGCCGGTAGCTGGTCATGCCGATGATGTTGTCGACGATGACCTCCAGCTTGCGGTGGCGCTTACCTTCCGCTTCCCAGACGGCCATTCGCAGGTGACCGGTGATGGCGATCCGTGCGCCCTTGTGCAGGTAGCCGTTTGCTTGCAGGGCTTCCCCGCGCTTTCCGAACAGCGTGCAGTCGACCCAGCTCGTCTCGTCCTCGTAGCTGCCGTCTTGTGTTCGGCGGCGGCGGTTGACGGCGAGCGAGAATGACGTGATGGGCGTGCCGCCCTTGGTGTAGCGCACCTCGGCATCGTTACCGATGTTGCCGCTCAGCGTGCAGGTGTTCAGGCTCTCGGCGCTCATGCGGCACCACCGCTCACGATAGCGAGTGCGATAAGCGCGAAGAGCATAGCCACGGTCGCGATTGCCGGAAAGAGCATCGAGAACGCGCCGCCGGTGAACAGCATCACGGTCGCCTCGATGATGCAGAACGACACGAAGAGAATAACGGAGAGCAGCACGAACATGAGGACGGTGAAGACCAGCGACAAGACCCTCTTCACCTTGTGCGGTCGGTTCTTAAGCATCGTCATCACCGGCCAGAATCGACAGAAGCCTTGCACGCTGCGTGGTTCCAAGACCATTGACCTTGCGTCCTTGTGCGATGCGGAGTTCGTTCATGAGCTGGCGCGATCTGACTTCGCCATACCCAGGCAGCGAAGTGAGAAGCGAGTAGACACGCATGCCCGATGCAGCCTTGTCTCCGCAGTCTGCCAACTCAAAGAACTGCTCAATGGACATCAAGCCGTTCTTAAGCTTGGCCTTGTACTCTGCTCTCTTAATACTGATCTGCATCCCCTTATCGAGGGCTGCACGCCGCTGCTCGGCAGTCAATTTCGGTACCATTTTCAATATCTCCTGATTCTTACTTGAAATACGGCGGATAACCTTTGCCAAACCGATGGTTTTGCGGTCTGACCTTCCTTTTTCGTGACGATGCGCAAATGGTCGAAGCCGAGCCGTTTACACATCGTTTACAGTCCCTCCTCGAAGCTCGTCGGTGAACTTGTCGAACACCTCGGCGGCTCTCTGGTCGCGTCCGGGCATCGCGTGGGCGTAGAGCTTGAGCGTCGTGGCTTCGTTCGCATGGCCGAAGCGCTCGGCGATGTCCTTGAGGTTCGCTCCGTTGGCGAGAAGCCACGTGGCGTGCGTATGTCTAAGGCTGTGGAAGGTGCATCCCTTCGGCAGCCCCAGACGGTCGCGCAGGCGGCTGAAAGCCTTTGAGACGGTCGTGGGACGCATGAAGAAGCCGTCAAAGGACACCAGCGGCATGTTCGGTGTGAACACGTCCGTAAAGCCGTCCTGAAGCTCGATAAAGCCGAAGATCGTCTCAAGCTCACGCTCCGTCATGGAGACGTTGCGACTCTTACGGCCCTTGGTAACGTCCACGCGCTCGACGCCGCCGCCGTCAAGCTCGACGATCTTGCCGCAGACGTGGAGGTATCCCATGCGCTTCGACACGTCCCTCCTGCGCATCGCGCAAACCTCGCCGACGCGCATCCCGGTGTGCAGCGCAAGCCATGCGGCGAAGGCGTACGCTGCTTCCCTCATGGTCTTTTCCGTTGTTTCGGCTGGATGCAGCGCTGTCATTATCGCTTCGTCAAGACTCGGGTAATCCCACTCGTCGAGCGCAACGGCCTCGTGCTTGTCCTCGTGCGGCGGATCAACGTAGAAGAGCGGGTTGGTCTCGCACACCCCAGCCTTGATCCAGTGGTTATATGCACCACGAAGGAAGAAATGCACGCTGCGTACCGTGTTTCGCGACAGACCCTGACCGCGCTTGTCCTTCGGCAGCAGCAGGCGCGTCTCGAACTCGTTGAACTCCATCACACCAAGGTCGAGAACCGACTTGCCCTTGAGATACCTGCCTACATAGCTTCGCGTGAACAGTTTCCAGCGCTTAACCGTGTAAGGGCTCACGCCCTTGGCGCGGCGCTCGTCGATGTAGGCGTACAGCAAATCGGCGATAACGACGCTCTGCACCTTGCCGCCGGCGGAGATATCTGAGAGCCATCGGTTCGCCAATTCCTGAGCCTGGGCGCGCGTGGAGGCTTCGGGGAAGCTGCGGCGCGGCCTGATCTGCTTACCATCCGGATTCGTGCCCAGATAGGGCTGCGCGTACCAAACGCCCTTTGCGTCGCGCTTGACCTCGATGCCCATTACCGGCACCTGCCGGTGCGCTTCAGATAGGCGACGTTCCTGCGCGACCGCTTGAGCGCCTTTGTATACCGGCGCTGCCATTTAGGATCGCTATACTTCACGCAGCGCTTCTCGAACTTGACCCATTCCCTATGCGCACGGTTCATCGCGTGCGAAACCTCATAGAAGAAGTTTCCCTTTCCACGCAAAGCGGATGTGAAAGCATCACCAAAGTCCTTAATGATTCTGTTGACGGCATGGCCTGGACTCTCAGTCATCTTTCTCGCCCTTCTCATTGATAACCTCGATAGCGTCAGACACGATGTCAGACCACATAACCATGTCTTCGTAGCTGACCATCACGTTGTTGCGGCCACGGCGCTCGCACGTCAGGATGCGCCTGCTCATGTCCTGTGAGACCGTGCAGAGGTTATCCAGGACGTGATACTTTCCGTACCTACTCATCGCCGTCATCCCTCACGATCTTCACCGACACGCCATTGACGCCGAACGCGTGAATCAGGAAGAGCAGCGAGGTCGTGAACCGCTTGGCCGCTTCCTCTACATCAGCGGTCTTGACGTTGTGTTCTTTGTCCTCTAGCTCGAAGTTGAGCTTCACGGTGGTCATTGCCCATCACCCTCAATCGAGCTGATCATGTTGTCGATGCACTCGCGTGCCTTCTTGAGGTCTTCGATGCCGTTCTTGTCACGCCATCGCCAGATGTACTTAAACGCGCACGCCTGCATATGGGACACGTACGCTTCGGTTCCAAGCATAGACTCCAAAGCAGTCTTGCAATCGATGCCGGTGTGCCCCGCGTAATGCGAAGGCTTGATTACTGGGTCGAACTCAGAATCGACCGTCGAGGTCATCTTCTCGGCAACCTGCGCAGCGCTGAGCTCAACAGGCTCAGTCAGATCGCCGACTCGCTTGACGTATGCTGTCATTTCCTATCGACCTTCCTCTGTGTCGGCGGATTCAAAATCAGCCGGCCTAAAACTCCTTGTCCACGGCTCGGGTTCGATATAGGAGCCGCACTTCACGCAAAACCTATGCTCGGGATGAAACCTCTCGACCTCGCGACCGCACACGCTGCAACGCATGGTGCAGTGGTCAGTTCTGACATAGCGGCACGTCTTCCGTTCCGCGAGGTCTGCGACCCTTCGCATCGTTCCGCGCCAGGACGAGTCTTCCGCTTTGCAGATTTCAGCCAGGCGCTTCTGAAAGCTCTTGCCGTCAAGGCTGTCATTTGCAGTACGCCTGAGCTCGGATACAATCTTCTGGCGATCTTCCTCTACGCTCATTCCTCTACCTCCTTATCAAGCCATGGATGCGGAAACAGAACCCTTGCGCGGCATCCAGGGCAGTATTTCAATCCGATTGGCTTGTACGGGTATTCAGACTCAAACCAGCTGCATGCTCCATCGCAGTCGAACTTCAGCTCTTCACCGCATTCAGAGCACGTGAAGCAACCGCAATCATCGGAAGGCTTCTCAATTCGCAAGCACTGGTTTTCATCGTCCCAACGGGTTTCGAATTCCTCCGGGATGTACTCGCACTCTTTGTCGGGCACGTACAGCCTTCCGTCGCATTCAATGATGTCGGGCTCGCCATGCGGTTCGAGCAGGCGCAAAACGCGGCTATCCTTGTTGGTCATCGCTCGCCACCTCCAGCAGTTGCGAGAAATCGACCTCATGCAAAATCTCGTAAAGCCGTTCGACTTGAGGTGAACGCCATGCGGTCATGCCATAGGTGTGAGGGTCTGTGTAGTGATAGCCGTTCCGCTGGATGTGCTCCTGCGCTTCACGGAGCGTCAGAAACATCGTGTTTTCCGCTATGCACTCTTCCTTTGTCTCGAAATGCGCACGCCTGCCTTTGTCGCGGCACCAACGGTCAACGTAATACATCGAACCCAGACAGCCCGTACCTTCAGTTCCATCTTCAAGAGCGGCTCGAACGGCTTCGTCTGGCGTCATGTATTCAAGGACTTCTGAGCTTTCATCGAGTATCGCCACGCGGTCAACGCTGTCGTATCCATCGCACACCGGGCGATATCTGTGCGTCATGACAACCCAAAAGCGTGGATCTGCCTGGCATTGATGCGGCTGCGTGTTCAGTTCGTCTTGGAGCGCAGAAAGAAACTCGATGTCCTCACGCGTGATTTGACGAAGCGTTGCGCTGCTTTTCTCGCTCAATTTCCTTCACCTCCCTTGCGTCCTTCTTGAGCGCTCTGCACTTCCAGCAGGCGCTGCGCTCTTTGATGAACCAATCCCTTGGTCGGTCGATACCGCAATACGGGCATCGCTTGACCCTGATCTTGTTGATGTAGCTACCAAACGGCATTTGCATCACCGTCCATTTGTTGAAAACTATTACAACTGTTGAAAACCTGTTGAAAAGCTGTTGAGAACTTAAGTTACAGAAGCGCGAAAACTCGAAAATCAGGCGCGAAATTAAAGGTCGGTAAAGAAAGAAGCAAAGAAAGTAAGACTTCCTTGTTACATAACGCCACAAGCAAGTTGCGGGTTTTTGGCTTTGGGTTAGGGTCTAAAGACCCAAACCCAAAAACCCGCCCTGTATTGTTATGTACTGTATTGTTAGGGTTTAGCCAATCTAAAACCGATGGTTTAGCTACGCTTTCATGCTCCATTGTCCAGTTCACCGCCTTTGACCTGCTATTCCGTTGGCTCTGTTTTGTTCTTCTTCGGCCTGCCGCCCTTGGCTCCGTTCGCCCTTTGCATGCCGAAATAGAGAGCGTTTTTTTGCATTCGCGCACTCTCGATGCGGCCTTTTCCGTCCCGGTTTAGCAAGCCGATCTCCAGCAGGCAGCTGATGAAATCGCGGCAGTCCTCGACGCTCGACATATCGTCGAAGGCACCCGCCTTGCGCATCCCGATCTGCTCCGCGAGAATCAACCAGTCCTCGTCGGTATCGACCGGCAACGAGTGCGTCGTGGTGTTCGCCAGAATCTCGCAAATGCGCCAGAAAGCCCCGTATCCGGCGTTTCCGTAGCGGAACAGCAGCCTTTGGCACTTCTGGTCTTGCGCGGAGTTTGAGTCGTGCTGGAACCATGCCATCGGCTCCTGGGCTTTGTCGCGCACATCCTTGGTAATCATTCCTCTTCACCTCCATCCTCGATAGACAGGCCATCGCACGTGCCGCGCTGCCACCAGCCGTCCCATAGGCAGTGACCGCACTCGCGGCAGTTAGTCCAAACGACAGACCCGCGAAACGTGCATTTGCTCTTGGGCTTTTCGCTGCCCTCGTCGAGTACTCCGCACTCGTAGTCGCACCGATACGGCTCAGGCATGGGCGGATCGTCGAACAGGCTCGGCTGGCTAGAGGTCGCGGGCATAGATATCGGCGGCGAGCATGATGATTGACATGTGCCCCACTTCGGCATCGCAGATCTCGCAGGTGCCGTCGATGATGGTCGCGGCATAGGCCAGGGTCGCGACCATAACGGCCGAGGCGAGCAGCTCGTCAAGCTCGATAGTCTCGTCGGTCTCAGCGTTCTTCAGCCTGATCTTTCCTTTGTTCTTGGTGGCATATCGTGTGATGTCCTTGAAATGCTCGACCACCTGTAACGTCGTTGTCATGTCAGCTCTCCTTGGTGTCATAGATGGACTTGCGCGTCTCGATATTCAGATCGGGATGATTGTCGAGAAGCCAACGGCTTAGCAGCGGCGTATCCGTATTGTTTATGCCGTAGACGTGCTCTTCCCCGTTGCCGTCCACGAACGGAACGCCGACGAGCTTGTATGAGCCTTCGTAACGCTGCTTCTCGATGAGGTACTTGGTCGACACGCGCATACCGCGCTTATCGATAGCCAGGGCCGTTAACTCGATGCTGCGGAGCGTCTTTGGGTTGAGCTCGCACCACTTCTTGAAAAGCTCGGCGCGGTCTTGGAGCCTGAGCGGCATCGGATAGACGGCCATCTTCTCCTGGGCGATGACGCTCTCAATCGGCTGTGCCATGTTATCGAGATCCATTAGATATCACGCTCGATGATGCGGAAGATAAGCCAGATGACTGCACCGCAAAGCACGAAGATGAGCCATTCGCAGTGGTATGTCTCGCAGAAGGTGATGAGGCCGCCTGCGATTGCCATGGGGATAATCCCGCACATGAACAGGGCTGCAAAAACGTATACAAAC
Source organism: Collinsella sp. LCP21S3_A9 (assembly GCF_052118785.1). Lineage (NCBI taxonomy): Bacteria > Bacillati > Actinomycetota > Coriobacteriia > Coriobacteriales > Coriobacteriaceae > Collinsella > Collinsella sp. LCP21S3_A9. The sequence continues at coordinate 28,451 of NZ_JBQKGN010000020.1, forward strand.
CAACGGATAACCAAGGGTTTTCCTGTTAAAATATGATCGTCATCACTCGCACAGTTTTGACGCTTGCCCGTGCGCGTTTGCCGACGTGCGCGGGCTTCTTCTTTTTGCTGGCTTGCGTAGCTTCGGTGGCTCTCATATGGAACCGGCGCTGGAATGCGCTCGATGGTCTTCGACGCTCGCGAGCGTCCAGAACCGCCACGCAAACCAACGGTTTCCGTCTTGGTTTCATGCATCTGAAACCCCTCCTTTCCTATCTGTGGTCGTAGGTGTTGACCTTGATCGTGATGTTCTTCATGTCTCTCTGGATGCCGCGTTTAATGCCAAGTTCGATGGCGCTTTCCAGATAAGTCCAGATGCCGGCAATGAGTGCAACTCCTAAAAAGAGGTCTGCAAACAGGTCTGCCATAGTTACTTCTCCTGCCAACCCATAAGCTCATTTGGGCTGATGTGCGCAACGCGGCAGATAGACATGATCTTGTCAGCGCCAGGGATGTAGCCTTCACCGCTCTCGTATTTCACGACGGAATCTTTGGAAATACCGACGCGCTTTGCGAACTCATCCTGCGAGATATCGAGCTTCGCTCGAGCTGCTCGCAAGTTCGCCGCAAACACCTCCTTGTTGAAACCCATTACGTTTCCTCCTTTCTGCATTGAGCCAATATTTGGCTACTTGCTTGTCAAGTAGCCAACCCGTATATTCCTTGGGTTTACCCTAGGAATATTTGCCAAGTAGGAAGATTCCTTCCTGACTCGCATTGCAGTATAAGCGAGTTCCTTCCTATTGCAAGAGGAAAATAAGAAAATATTTGCCTATAGCCGTTAAGCGGATTAGAATACACGGCAGAAAGCTACCTAATTGGAGGTGCAAAATGGAGCTTGCCATTAAGGAAATGAGAAAGAAGCTTCATCTTTCTCAAGCTGAATTTGCCGAAGCGGTTGGAGTTACCATGCGCACCGTAGGTTCATGGGAGCGCGGTGAATCGTTCCCGAACGCAGAACAGGTATGGAATTGTGCGTTAGCCCTTGGATGTTCGCCAAATGACGTTCTTAGTTGGGACGAAGGCGACCGAAATCAAGAGTCACTATCAGATGATGAACGTCAGATCGTAGACAACTACCGCGACAGTTCACCGCAATGGCAGAAGAACATAGCGATGACCGCAAAAGCGGCGGCAAGTGAATCGAGAAAGGAATAAAAATGGGATTCATAAAGAACCAGCGCGAGGAAGTTGCCCGTCAGGAGATCGAGAAAGCAATTGCATCTGTTCCAGAGCCGGACGGCCGTATTCACGTGATGCTGATTCGTTCATTTGGGCAGACGTTTAGCAGTCAGGTTTTCGGTGCCGACCAAAAATATAATGAGCAAATCAACGCAGTGCTCAACGGACTCCAGGATAAAGGACTCGAAATTATTCGCGTTGAGACAAACTCCGTCCCCAATCAGGGAATCGGCGGATCAGACCGCTACGACACGCTCATTACGTATCGGTAGTAAAATGCCCTGCACTAATCCGCCAAGACCGAGTGCAGGGCTCGCCATTCCAGAAAAATGAAAAGGCAAGGTGATAATACCATGACAAAAGGTAGTCGTGCGGCTATCTATGCGCGCTTCAGCTCGCACAATCAGCGAGACGAGAGCATTGAGATTCAGGTCGACAAGTCCCGCGAGTTTTGCGTAGAGAGCGGCCTTACTGTCGTGCGCATCTATAGCGACTACGCCAAAACTGGCAGGAACTCAGACCGCACCGAGTTTCAGCAGATGCTAAAAGACGCTCAAAAAGGGCTATTTGATTATGTGGTGATTTACAAGGTCACGCGCATCATGCGCAACCGCGATGAAATGGCTCTTGCGCGAATCATGCTGCACAAGGCCGGCGTTGAGATCCTATACGCCGGAGAAACGCTCGGCGAGGGCTCAACGCGCGTCCTGCACCTCGGAATGCTCGAGGTTCTTGCAGAGTATGAGAGTGCCGTTGATAGCGAACGCATACGTGATGGCATCCAGAAGAACGCTCAACGTGGCATGGCGAGCGGCCAGCGCCTGTACGGATGGAATGTCGTAGACGATCACTTTGTCATCAACGAGCGCGAAGCCGCTGTTATGCACAAGATGAAAAACATGCTACTTAGCGGTTCGACCGTTGCCGACATCCAGCGCGCCGTGAAGACCGAGCGCTCAAGGAGAGGAAAGCCCTTCTCGCACGGATCCATCAAGAAGCTGCTCATGCGCGAGCAGAACTGCGGCACGTACAACTACGCCGGTGTGCGCATACCTAACGGGATGCCTGCTATATGGTCACGCAGCGAACAAGAAGAGATTAACAACATCCTCAACGGCAGAGGTCACAAGCACCGTGTGGAAGACGGTGAGCGCGTGTACGCGCTGAGCGGAAAGATGTTTTGCTGCGAATGCGGACGTTGGTATGTCGGCACATCTGGAACCGGAAAGAGTGGCAAGGTTTACCACTACTACCGCTGTCCAAAATGCCGTAGAACATTTAGGCGCGACGTTATCGAGGATGCCGTAACGGATACCATCCTGGAATCAATCAAAGACACAAAGGTGCGCGAGCGCATTATCACGACGCTCGAAATGATGATCGCCGAGACCGCCGAAAACGACGAGCCAAAAGACAGTGAGCGAATCAAGGCAGAGATTAAGCGCATTGATGCCGCATTTGAGCGCATCTGGCAAGCCATAGAGGACGGCTTTGCCCCTCCCGGCGGTAAGGAGAGGGTAGATGAATTAAAAGCCCGTCAAGGCGAACTCAAGGACGAGCTTGCAACCGCACTCGAAGCCGAGAGCGCCGAAGCGCTAACGATTGACGATTACATTGAATGGCTCGACACGCTCGACGCCAATTCAGATCCGTATGACATCATCGACACGTTCATTCGATTCATCCAGATTGACGGAGATGAGGTTCAGATTTATTTCAGCTTTGACAATTGGGACGACGACTTTATGCCGACAAAAAAAGACGAACCCCAGATAAACAAGGGTTCGTCTAATTCAACTCGGGTGGAGCAGAAGCTACTTACTGCGAACACTATATATGCCAACTCAGTTGAAATCAAGCTAACGCGGAACTGGATTGCCGTCATTACTTTTTGCGAATCGTCGAACAAGAAATCTTAAATGTGTCTGCTTTGTGTATGACCGACGAAGAGCTTAATAAGTGGCGAGAGTTCTACTTCGACATCTAAACGCAAAAAGCCCGCACCCCATTACAGGGTGCGGGCTTATTTCCATGCTATTTAAGAAGTTCGTTTACTCGTTTTTGAACTGCATCGAAGTTTGCTCCGAGCTTGGTGCGGCGCTCGTTGCCGTCACCGTACTCACCTCGAATCACGGCACGAGCGAGCGCGTTGATGTCAACACTTGAAGAGCGCGCGTTGACACGTGCCTGCACTTCATCGTAACGCGAGCCAAGAACAGCACGTCGCGTATCGCCGTTGCCGAAGACTCCGTTGAGCACATCTTTGGCAAGATCGTCGACACTGGAAGAGCTTACGCGGTTGATTAGCGCCTGCACCTCATCATATCGAGAGCCTAGGCGCTTACGACGCTCGTCTCCATTGCCGTACTCTCCGCGCATGACCCCTGCCGCGAGATTTGCAGTAGAGCCATCAGGACAATTCTCAGCCGCGCCACCAGTCTCAACGCGCTCGCCGTGCACGTACTTAAACCATGCCTGCTTGTCCATGTATGCGATGTCGAGATCGAGGTATTTGTCATACCCGTTCAATCTTCCGTGAGAAGAGTATTGATGGATGACGCAGCTGTTCCAGGCACCGAATCCACCATCGGTGACGCATAATTTCTTTCGCAAATTGACAACCGCATAGCGGAACACGGCCCATACCCCGTCATATGATTTCTAGCGACTAAACAACAAATCACCGACGAAGGGGGCACG
>NZ_JBQKGN010000021.1:0-29696 GCF_052118785.1 Collinsella sp. LCP21S3_A9
TGTTCGACGATTCGCAAAAAGTAATGACGGCAATCCAGTTCCGCGTTAGCTTGATTTCAACTGAGTTGGCATATATAGTGTTCGCAGTAAGTAGCTTCTGCTCCACCCGAGCATTGAATGAGGCTCCAACGCAAGTTGGGGCCTTTTTTCATATAGGCACACAAGGTCAAAGGCGGCACCATGATCCTCCTGGTCGACAAGATTGAAAAAAGCTTCGGCGCGCGCGTCCTCTTTAGCGGCGCGTCCTTCCAGATCAACCCCGGCGAACGCTTTGCGCTCGTGGGACCCAACGGCGCCGGCAAAACCACCATGCTCAAAATCATCATGGGTATCGACAGCCCCGACGCCGGCCAGGTCCAGTACTCCAAGGACTGTCAGGTGGGCTACCTCGAGCAGGAAACCAACCTGGAGCACAAGGATACGACCATCCTCGCCGAGGTCATGGCCGCCGCCAAGGAAATCCGCCGCATGGGTGAGCGCGCCAACGAGCTGCAGGCCCAGATCACCGAGCTCTCTGAGCAGGGCAAGGACGTCGACGCGCTCCTTAACGAGTACGGCCAGGTCCAGGACCGCTTTGAGCACTTGGGCGGCTACGAGCTCGAAAGCAATGCCCGTAAGATCCTGTCCGGTCTGGGCTTTAAGGTCACCGACTTTGAGCGCCCGTGTTCCGAGTTCTCGGGCGGCTGGCAGATGCGCATCGCGCTGGCCAAGCTCTTCCTGCGTCATCCCGACCTGCTGCTTCTGGACGAGCCCACCAACCACCTGGACCTCGAAAGCGTCCAGTGGTTGCGCGGCTTTATCGCCAACTACGACGGCGCCGTGCTCATCGTCAGCCACGACCGCGCCTTTATGGACGCCTGCGTCGACCACGTCGCCGCGCTCGAGAACCGCCGCGTGACCACCTACACCGGCAATTACAGCAGCTACCTCAAGCAGCGCGAGGACAACCTGGAGCAGATGCGCGCCAAGCGTGCCGCCCAGGAGCGCGACATCGCCCACATGCAGGTCTTCGTTGACAAGTTCCGCTACAAGCCCACCAAGGCCGCCCAGGCGCAGGAGCGCATCCGCAAGATCGAGCAGATCAAAAAAGAGCTCGTCATCCTGCCCGAGGGCCACAAGCACATCGACTTTAAGTTCCCCGACCCGCCGCGCTCGGGCGACATGGTCGTGGGCCTGGAGGGCGTGTCCAAGTCCTACGGCAACAAGCACATCTATAGCGATATCGACCTCAAACTTTATCGCGGCGAGCATGTGGCGCTCGTCGGCCCCAACGGCGCCGGCAAGTCCACCCTCATGAAGATCATCGCCGGCCTGGAGCCGCCCACTACCGGCACGCGCGAACTGGGTACCAACGTGGGCGTGGCCTATTACGCCCAGCACGCGCTCGAGGGCATGACCGAGTCCAACACCGTCCTGCAAGAAATCGACACCGTCACGCCCAAGTGGACCGTGCCGCAGCAGCGCAGCCTGCTGGGCGCCTTCCTGTTTAGTGACAACGATTCTATCGAAAAGCAGGTCCGCGTTCTTTCCGGCGGCGAAAAGGCGCGTCTGGCCCTGGCTAAGATGCTCGTGGCCCCCGAGGCACTTCTGTGCCTGGACGAGCCCACTAACCACCTGGACATCGACTCGGTGGACATGCTCGAGAACGCCCTAAAAAACTTCCCCGGCACCATTGTTCTGATCAGTCACGACGAGCACCTGGTGCGAGCCGTGGCCAACCGCGTGATCGACATCCGCGATGGCAAGGTCACGGTCTATGACGGCGACTACGACTACTACCTCTACAAGCGCGAGGATCTCGCGGCCCGCGCCGCCGCCGAGGCGGCAGGGGAGAGCACACCGGCCACGACCAAAGCAACCAAGCTGACCAGTTCCACCCAGCCCAGCGTCGCCGCCCCCAAGCCTGCCGAGGGCAAAAAGACCAAGGAGCAAAAGCGTGCCGAGGCCCAGGCCCGCGCCGCGCTCAACAAAAAGCTCAAGGGCGTGCGCAACCAGCTCAAGAAGATCGAGGCCGAGCTCGACAAAAAGCGCGCCCGCTATGACGAGCTTATGGAATTGATGGCGAGCGAAGAGCTTTATGCCGATCAGGATAAGTTCAACGCCGCGCTGGGGGAATATAACGGGCTTAAGCAAGAGCTGCCCAAGCTCGAGGACGAATGGCTGGAGCTTTCCACCCAAATCGAAGAGGAGACCGCGCGTGAACTCTCGTAAGGCCGCTGCCGTGGCGATGAGCATCATCGCCATCGCTTGTCGCATCTGCGGCATCTTTATGAGCGCGATGACCGTGCTGCTGTGCTTTAGCGGCCTCTCCGCCAAGCTGCAGATTGTGGGCTTTGTCGTAGAGCTTTCGCGCGCGCTGCCAAGCGCCATCGCCGGCTACGGCGTCATCACATCGCCCTTTGGCGGTGTGTTCCGCCTGGATTACGCCATCGTGGCCGTCATCCTGTTTGTGGCCGACTACCTGCTCACGCGCGCCTCGCGCCGCGTCCGCTAGGGGAGTGCCATGTCCAGCAGCTACCTCATGAACCTGCTTGCCAGCGCCGTCGCCGTCATCGTGGGCATCGTGATCCACGAGAGCGCGCACGCCGCCGCGGCCTGGGCGCTCGGCGACAAAACGGCCCGTTCGCGCGGCCGCGTCTCGCTCAACCCGCTCAACCATATCGACCCGTTTGGCACCATCATCCTACCGCTGCTCATGCTCGCCGCCGGCGGCCCGGTGTTCGCCTTCGCCAAGCCCGTGCCGGTCTACCTCAACAACCTCAAGCACCCTAAGCGCGACGAGGTCTTGGTGAGCGCGGCAGGCCCCGCATCGAACATCGCACTGGCGTGCCTTGCGGCCGCCATCATGCACGCAGCATACGGCAACCTCTACACCAGTATGTCCTTTGCCGTAGCGTCCCAAATCATGAACTTCGGCGCCACCTTTATCGTGGTCAACCTGTCGCTTGCGTTCTTTAACCTCATCCCGATTCCGCCGCTCGACGGCTCGTCTATCATCGTGCCGTTTCTCAAAGGCAAGGCGCTCACCAATTACTACCAACTGCAGCAATACGCCATGCCCATACTCATCATTGTGCTGTATCTGCTGCCCATGTGGACCGGCATCGACGTGATCGGACGATATTTCGACGTTACCGTGTATCCGCTCGCTGGGCAGCTGCTTAACTTCGCAATCGCCGGCATCTAAGGTAAACTTACAGGTCGACCGTGCAAAACGGTCGCAACATGCACCCAAACCGCGCCGCGAAGGCGCCGTCAAAGGAGGTCGAAGATGTCGTATCGCGTGTCGACGCAGGTCTACAGCGGACCGTTCGACCTGCTGCTGCAGTTGGTAACCCGCCAAAAAGTTGATATCGGCGCCATCTCTATCAGCGAGGTGGCCGAGCAGTACCTGGCCGAGGTCGAGCGTATTGAGGCGCTGGACCTGGACGTGGCGAGCGACTTTTTACTGGTCGCGGCAACCCTTTTGGACATCAAGGCCGCCTCGCTGGTGCCGCAGGAGGCCCCGCGCAAAGCCGACGACGATGACGAGATTGACGAAGACCTCGAAGAGCTCAGCGCGCTCGACGGCGACGCCCTGCGCGAGGTCCTGATCCAGCGCCTGATCGCCTACAAGCAGTTTAAGGGTGCGGCGGCGGCTCTTGGCGCGCGCATGCAGGCCGAAAGCCGCATGCATCCGCGCGTGGCCGGTCCCGACCCCGAGTTTTTGGGCCTTATGCCCGACTACCTGGCCGGTATCACGCTGCGCGGCCTCGCCGTCATCTGCGCCGACCTTGACGGCAAGCGCCAGACCTTCCTGCTGGAGGCCGAGCACGTGGCGCCGCATCGCGTGCCGCTCGACCTGACGGTGGCCTCGGTCGACCGCTTTACCATGGCGCACCAAACCTGCACCTTCCGCGAGCTGTTAGACGGCGACGCCACCACCGAGCAACTCGTCGTCACCTTCCTGGCCATGCTGGAGCTCGCCAAGCGAGGCTCGCTCACCCTGAGCCAGGACGAGATCTTTGGAACCATCCGCATCAACCGCGTCGAGGGCGCCGAGGCATACGTGCCCGGCGAGGGCCCCGAGCTCACCGAATAGGAGCGGCAACCATGTCAACCCTTTCTACGCTAGAGGCAAACAGCCTCAAAGGCGCCCTCGAGGCGCTCCTGCTGGTTTCGAGCGATCCGGTGAGCGCGCCCGCGCTGGCAGATGCGCTGGATATCGCCCCGGGCGAGTGTGCGTCGCTTTTGGCCGAGCTCAAAGTTGAGTACGAGGAGGCCAATCGCGGCTTTCAGCTGCGCGAGGTCGCCGGCGGCTGGCGCCTGTTTACGCATCCCGCCTACCATGACGTGGTCGAAGCTTATGTGCTGAGCTGGGACACGCAAAAACTGTCGCAGGCGGCGCTCGAGACTCTTGCTGTGATCGCCTACCACCAGCCCGTCACGCGCGAGGTGGTCAAGGGCATCCGCGGCGTCAACTCCGACGGCGTCATCGCGTCGCTCGTTGACAAGGGTCTGGTGCGCGAGCTCGGTCGCGACCCCCAGCGCGGTCAGGCCATCATTTACGGCACGACCAACGCCTTTTTGGAGAAGTTCGGTCTGCGCTCCACCCGCGACCTGCCCGATCTGGAGCAGTTTGCCCCCGACGAGCAGTCGCGTCAATTTATCCGCGAGCGCCTGAGCGGCCGCAGCATTCAGTCTACGCTCGAGGAGCAGGTCGAGGACCTGGACGAAGAGCGCGAGCTGCTGGATACCGATGTTGAGGATGTCGAGGCAGTCGGTGGCGAGGGAACACTTGCCGTCGACGACGCTGCGGAGGATACGCATGACGAGGACTAGCGAAGCAGGGGAGACGCGCGCCGCCGGTGCCACGGGCGCACCCGCGACCGACGCCCAGCCCGTCTACCCGCACACCATGCGCCTGCAGCGCTTTTTGGCGCGCGCGGGCGTGGCGAGCCGCCGCGGCTCGGAGGACCTGATGACCGCCGGCCGCGTGACTGTCAACGGCCAGGTCGCGACCGAACTGGGTACCAAGGTCGATGTGGACCGCGACCATATCGAGGTTGACGGCATGCCCGTCAAGCTCAACCAGGGCGCCGTGTACCTGATGCTCTACAAGCCGACCGGCTACCTCACCACCATGAGCGATCCGCAGGAGCGCCCCTGCGTGGCCGACCTGGTCCCGCGCGACCGCTTTCCGGGGCTCTTCCCGGTGGGTCGCCTGGACCGCGACACCACGGGCCTTTTGCTCTTTACCACCGACGGCGACCTGTCGCAGGACCTGCTGCACCCCAGCAAGCACGTCTACAAGACCTACCAGGCGCTGGTGGACGGCCACCTGACCGATCGCGACTTGGAACCGCTGCGCCGCGGCATCGAGCTCGACGACGGCCTCTGCCAGCCGGCAATCTGCCGTGTCATCAGCGCGCGCGAGGCCGAGGCGGTGGCTCCGCAGGGTGTGACGCCCGGCACCACTGCCGTGGAGGTCATCATCCGCGAGGGCCGCAAAAACCAGGTCAAGCGCATGCTGAGCAAGATCCACCACCCGGTGATCCGCCTGCACCGCTGCAACTTTGCCGGCCTGCAGCTCAAGGACGTGGCCAAGGGCTCGTGGCGCGAGCTCACCGACCGCGAGGTGCAGATCCTCAAGGCCGGCGGCATCCCGCCCAAGCAGGCCGGCGCCATGCGCAGTGGCAAGCCCCAGGAGACCCCCGCGGCTCGCACGCGCCACCACGGCAGCCACGGCTCCGCGCCCAAGCGCAACACCTACCGCGAGCGCTACACGGGCTAGCCAGTCCGCCAAGCCGCAGCGCCCGCGCCCCATACCAGCACGTCAACCACCGAAAGGAAGCATTGCATGATCGTCGCCATCGACGGCCCCGCCGGTTCCGGCAAGTCCACCATCGCCAAGGAGATCGCCCGCCAGCTGGGCTTTAACAAGCTCGACACGGGCGCCATGTATCGCGCCGTCACCTTCGCCGCGCTCGACCGCGGCATCGATCTGGACGACGAGGCTGCCATCGACGCCCTCGCCGAACAGATCGAGATTCGCTTTACCAACGGCACCGGCGAGGACACGCGCCTGACCATTGACGGCCAGGACGCCTCGGCTGCCATTCGCACCCCGCAGGTGGACGCCAACGTCTCCAAGGTCTCAGCCTACCCGGGCGTACGCGCGGCCATGCTCATCCATCAGCGTCGCGCCGCCGAGGACCGCGATATCGTGGCTGAGGGCCGCGACATCGGCACCGTCGTGTTCCCCAACGCGCAGGTCAAGGTGTTCCTGACCGCAGATCCGCGCGAGCGCGCCCGTCGCCGCGTGCTGCAGCGCCACCAAAACGATGCCCAGCCGCCCACCGAAGAGCAGCTCGAGGCCGAGGTCGACGAGACCCTCGACGCCCTCAAGCAGCGCGACAAGCTCGACAGCAGCCGCGAGGTCGCGCCGCTCGTGCCCGCCGAGGACGCCGTGCACGTCGACTCCACCGCACATACCATCGACGAGGTCGTCTCGATAATCGAGGACCTCATCAACCAAAGGAGGTAGCTCATGCGCCTGTTTAAGCAGACGCCCGAGGATTACTACAACGCGCCTTATGCCGAGTTCCCCGCGCTCATCCGCGGCACCGTCTTCATGGTCATGGGCATCCTGTGGGTCTTCTCCAAGCTCATGTGGCGTTGGAAGGTCGAGGACAGCGACCTGCTGTTTGAGCGCCAGGAAGGCCGCGGCAGCGTGGTCATCTGCAACCACACCTCGATGGCCGAGCTCCTGGCTGTAGAGACGGCGCTGTTTTTTGGCGGCCGCCGCATTCGCCCCATTTTTAAGTCCGAGTTTGCCAAGAGCAAGATCGTGCGCTGGGCCTTTAGCCGCGTGGGCGGTATTCCCGTCGAGCGTGGCACCGCCGACATGAAGTGCCTGCGTGCCGCCCAGCATGCACTGCAGCGCGGCGAGGACGTCCTGATCTTCCCCGAGGGCACGCGCATCCGCTCGCGCGAGATTAAGCCCGAGGTCCACGGCGGTTTTGCGCTTATCGCCCAGATGGGCAAGGCGCCCGTCAACCCGCTCGCCATCTGCGGCTGGTCCGATATCACGCCTGCGGGCAAAAAGCTCATGCGCCCCAAAAAGTGCTGGATCCGTGCAGGCAAGGCCATCTCGCTATCCGATGCACCGGCCGAGCTCAAGCGCAAGGAGCGCCTGGCATGGTTTGAGTCCGAGGCCATGAGCCGCGTCTACGCCATGCGCGACGACCTGTGCGCCGAGCACCCCGGCAGGTTCTAGCCATGGGCGAAATCGTCATGAACACTGTCGAGGCTGCGCCCGGCAAGGCAGACGCCCCCACCATCGAAATCGCAGCGCATGCCGGTACCTGCTACGGCGTGCAGCGTGCACTCGATATGGCACTGGCCGCCGCGCCGCAGGCGGGGGAGGACGCTCAGGTCCACACCCTAGGCCCACTCATCCATAACCCCATCGTGGTGCGCGAGCTCGCCGAGGCAGGCGTCGGTCTGGCCGACACCTTGGACGACGCTGCGTCGGGCACCGTGATCATCCGCGCCCACGGTGTGGTGCCGCAGGTCATCGAGGCTGCTCGCGAGCGGGGCCTTACCGTGGTCGATGCCACCTGCCCCTACGTCAAGAAGGTCCATGTGGCGGCCGAGCGCCTGGTGCGCGAGGGCTACCGCGTGATCGTCGTGGGCGAGCCGGGCCACCCCGAGGTCGAGGGCATCCTGGGCCACGCCGGCGATGACGCGCAGGTCGTGAGTTGCGCCGCCGATGCGGACGCGCTGCCGCTCAAGGGCAAGGTGGGCCTGGTTGTGCAGACCACCCAAACCGCGCAGAACCTGGCCGAGGTTGTGGCCTCCATCACCCCGCGCGTGCAGGAGCTGCGTGTGATTAACACGATCTGCGCTGCCACGAGCGAGCGACAGCAGGCGGCGGCAACCCTTGCCAAACGCTGTGATTGCATGGTCGTCGTGGGCGGCAAAAATTCGGGCAATACGCGCCGCCTGGCGCAGATTTGTGCCGATGTCTGCGAGCACACCCATCACATCGAGGAAGCTTCCGAGCTTGAGGCCGTATGGTTTGCCAACGCGCGCCGCATCGGCATCACCGCCGGAGCCTCAACTCCGCAAGAACACATCGAACGCGCCGTTGCGCGCATCAAGGAGCTTTGTCGCTAATTATGGACCAGACCGTACCCGCATACGCCGCCGAGGTGGCCGATTACGGGCGCAGCCGCGACCCCGAGCCGGGTGAGGGCGCGCTCGTAAAGAACGTGCGTCCCGAATCGCCCGCATGGGATGTAGGTATCGAGCCGGGCATGCGCGTGCTCACGGTCAACGGCGAGCAGCTGACCGATATGATCGTGTGGCTCTGGGAGGCCGACGAGGACACCGTCGAACTTGAGATTCTCGACCCGCGCGACAACACCGTCACCCCCGTTGAACTCGACCGCTTTCCCGGCGAGGACTGGGGCCTTGAGTTCGACGGCCCCATCTTTGACGGCATGCGTACCTGTGTGAACGCCTGCGTGTTCTGCTTTATGACCATGCTGCCCAAGGGCGGCCGCTCCACGCTGTATATTCGCGATGACGACTACCGCCTGAGCTTTTTGCAGGGCAACTTTGTCACGCTCACGAACCTTTCCGACGAGGACGTGCAAAACGTTATCGACCGCAATATGAGTCCCATGAACGTGTCGGTCCATGCCGTAAGCCCCGACGTCCGCCGCCGCATGATGGGCCGTAACGCCCAGCGCGGCATGGACGTGCTCGAGACCATCATGGCCGCCGGCATCGAGATTCACGCGCAGATCGTTTTGTGCCCCGGCATGAACGACGGCGAGGAGCTGCAAAAGACCCTACGCTTTTGCGAGGAACACGAGCAGATCACGAGCCTGGGCATTGTGCCGCTCGGTTTTACCAAGCACCAGAGGCGCTTTACCTGGTCATACAGCGACAAGCCCGAGCTCGCGCGCGAAACCATTGCCATGATCCGTCCCTTCCAGGATCGTGCCTACAAGCGCTTTGGCCGCCACACCTTCCAGATGAGCGACGAGTTCTATCTGGACGCCGGCATCGAGCCACCCCAGGCCGATTTTTACGACGGCTACCCGCAGTATTACGACGGCATCGGTATGATTCGCTCCTATTTGGACGAGACTGACGATGTGCTCACCGCCGACGCCGAGCGTCTGGCCCGCGTCCGCGAGGCAATCGCCGCCCGTGGCCAGCGCCTCCTGTGCCTCTCCGGCACCAGCGCGCGCGACACCGTGGCGCGCTTTGTGGAGTCGCCACGGGGCCTTGCCGGCACCGTCACCGCTATCGAAAACCGTTACTTTGGCGGCAACGTGGACGTGACCGGCCTCATCGTCGCCTGCGACATTCTGGAGCAGCTGCCGCAGGACCTCTCGGGGGTTATGCTCTTTGTGCCTAAGCTCATGTTCAACGCTGACGGCATGACGCTTGACGAGTATCATCGTGACGATTTACTCGCAACCCTTGAAGCTCGCGGCGCCGAGGTTCATGTGGTGTCGACCATGCCGCATGAGCTGCTCGATACCCTGGAGCATATCCTTGGCATTGTGCCCGCAGGCTCTACTAATTCCGCTGACCCTACCCATTAAAGGAGTGCAGATGAAACCTATCGTCGCCGTCGTCGGACGCCCCAACGTGGGCAAGTCCACGCTCGTTAACCGCCTGGCCCAGACCTCGGACGCCATCGTCCATGAGTCCCGCGGCGTAACGCGCGACCGCTCCTACCACACGGCCGATTGGAACGGCCGCGAGTTCACCATCGTCGACACGGGTGGCATCGAGCCGCTCAAGAGCGATGACGTCTTTGCCACGTCCATCCGCGACCAGGCCCTCGCCGCCGCCGAGGAAGCCGCCGTCATCCTATTTGTGGTCGACGGCCGCACCGGCGTCACCGAGGAGGACGAGTCGGTCGCCCGCATGCTCAAGCGCTGCGACAAGCCGGTCTTTCTGCTGGTGAACAAGCTCGACAACCCCGATCGCGAAAACGACAGCATCTGGGAGTTTTATTCGCTCGGCATCGGCGAGCCAACGCCGCTCTCGGCCCTGCACGGCCACGGCACGGGCGACCTGCTCGACGACATCGTTGCCCTGTTGCCCGAGGAGGAGGACGAGGTCGCCGACGAGTTCCCCGACGCGCTGAACGTCGCCATCATCGGCCGCCCCAATGCCGGTAAGTCCTCGCTGTTCAACCGCATCCTGGGTGCCGACCGCTCTATTGTGTCCAACATTGCTGGCACGACGCGCGACGCCATCGACACCGTCGTGGAGCGCAACGGCAAGCACTACCGCATGGTCGACACCGCGGGTATTCGCAAGAAGAGCACCGTGTACGAGAACATCGAGTACTACTCCATGGTCCGCGGCCTGCGCGCCATCGACCGTGCTGACGTGGCACTGCTCGTCGTCGACGCCTCCGTGGGCGTAACCGAGCAGGACCAGAAGGTCATGGGCTTGGCCATCGAACGCGGCTGCGCCATCGTCGTACTGCTCAACAAGTGGGATCTGCTCGACGACGACCGCAAGCGCGAGGCCTGCATGGAGACCGTCGACCGCCGTTTGGGCGTCATGGCTCCCTGGGCCCAGTACCTGCGCATCTCGGCCCTGACCGGCCGCAGCGTCGAGAAGATCTGGGCAATGGTCGACGCTGCCGAGAAGACGCGCTCGCAAAAGATCACCACCTCGCGCCTCAACACCTTCCTCACCGACCTGCGCGAGTTTGGCCACACCGTGGTGGACGGCAAGCGTCGCCTGCGCATGCACTACGTGACCCAGACGGGCGTCAACCCGCCGACGTTTACATTCTTCGTCAACCACAGCGACCTGGTCAACGACACCTACCAGCGCTACGTGGAGAACCGCATGCGCTCGACCTTCGACTTTTCCGGCACGCCCATTCGACTCTTCTTTAGGAAGAAGGAGCAAAAGGATGCATAATCCGATTCTGCTGACCGCCGTCTGCGCCGTGGTCTCGTTCTTTATCGGAGCGATTCCGTTTGGCCTGATCCTGGGCCGCGTGTTCAACCACACGGATATTCGCAAGGCGGGCTCCGGCAACATCGGCACCACCAACGCCCTGCGCGTAGCCGGCCCCAAGGTCGCCGCGCTCACGCTGCTGCTCGACTGCTTGAAGGGCGCCATCTGCGTCCTTATCGCGCGTCCGCTCATCGCGAGCGTGGGCTATGGCTTCCCGGTGAGCATCATGGCTCCCGGTGCCGCCGGCGACTGGATGCTCGGCGTCATTTGCCTGGCTGCCGTGTGGGGCCACATATTCTCGCCCTACCTCAACTTCCGTGGCGGCAAGGGCATTGCCGTGGGGCTGGGCGTCATACTCGCCTGGTACTGGCCCATCGGACTTTCGCTGCTGGGCATGTTTATCGTGGCCGTCTCCGTCACCAAGTATGTGTCGGTGGGCTCGCTTGCCTCGGCCATCGGTCTTCCCATCGCCGCCTGCGCGGTCTTTCCGTACAGCAGCCTGGGCCTCAAGTTTTGTATGGCGATGATCGGCATCACCGTGGTGTGGGCCCATCGCGCGAACATCAAAAAGCTCATGACGGGTAAGGAATCCAAGCTCTCGTTTACCAAGCGCGTCACCGAGCCCGACGATAAGTAGGAGAGAGTCATGAATGTTGCGCTGATTGGCTCCGGCTCCTGGGGAACCGCCGTCGCCGGCCTTGCCGCCGCGCGAGCCGAGCGCGTGACCATGTGGGCCCATAGTGAGCAGACGGCCGCCGGCATTAACGGCGAGCACCGCAACCCGCGCTATCTGGTGGACTACGTGCTGCCGGAAAACGTTGTCGCCACGACGGACCTGGCCCAGGCGCTCGACGGTGCCGACGCCATCATCTTTGCCGTGCCTTCGACGCACCTGCGTGGCGTCTGCCACCAGGCGGCACCCTATATCGCCGCCGACACCCCCGTCTTGTGCCTTACCAAGGGCATCGAGCCCGAGTCCGGCATGCTCATGAGCGAGGTCATCGCCAGCGAGATCGGCAACGAGGCACGTGTGGCGGCGCTCTCGGGCCCCAACCATGCCGAGGAGATATGCCGCGGCGGACTTTCCGCCGCCGTCATCGCCAGCAAAGACTCGCAGGTAGGGGAGACCTTTAAGGACCTGCTCCTATCCACGGCCTTCCGCATCTACCTGTCGCAGGACATGACCGGCGTCGAGGTTTGCGGCGCCATGAAAAACGTCATCGCCATCGTGTGCGGCATCTCCGCCGGTACCGGCGGGGGCGACAACACGCTCGCCCTTATCATGACGCGCGGCCTGGCAGAAATCAGCCGTCTGGTACACGCCCGCGGCGGCCAGGCCATGACCTGTATGGGTCTTGCCGGCATGGGAGACCTTATTGCCACCTGCACCTCCGAGCATTCGCGCAACCGCACCTTCGGCTACGAGTTTGCCCACGGCGTATCGCTCGACGAGTACCAGGCGCGCACGCATATGGTGGTCGAGGGCGCCGTCGCCGCCCGCAGCGTGAGCGAGCTCGCCCGTTCGCTGGGCGTAGACATTCCGCTCACCTTTGCCGTGGAGCAAACGCTCTACAACGGTGTTACTTTGGATAGGGCGCTCGAGATCCTTACCGACCGCGTCCCCTCTCAAGAGTTCTACGGACTCACCGACTAGCGCAGAAAGGCTACTACCATGGGTTCCATTAAAATCGCTCCGTCCGTCCTCTCAGCCGACATGGCCAACCTCAAGGGCGAGCTCGACAAGATCGCCGGCGCCGACTATGTGCACTTCGACGTCATGGACGGTCACTTTACCGGCAACCTCACCTTTGGCGTCGAAATCCTCAAGGCCGTCAAGCGCTCCACCAAGGTGCCGGTCGACGCGCACCTGATGGTGTCGAACCCCGACGAGACGGTCGATTGGTATGCCGACGCCGGCGCCGATATGATCACCGTGCACTACGAGGCCTCCACGCACCTGCACCGCACGCTCACGCATCTGCAGCAGCGCGGCGTCAAGGCCGGCGTGGTGCTCAACCCCGCCACGCCCGTCTGCGTGCTCGAGAGCATCATCGAGGTCGTCGACATGGTGCTGCTCATGAGCGTGAACCCCGGCTTTGGCGGCCAGAGCTTTATCCCGGGCACGCTGCATAAGCTCCACGAGCTCAAGGCCATGTGCGAGCGCCACGGTGTGTCGCCCATGATCGAGGTCGACGGCGGCATCTCTTCCAAAAACATCGCCGAGGTCGTCAAGGCCGGTGCCGATGTCCTGGTAGCCGGCTCCGCCGTATTTAAGTCCGAAGATCCCGCCGCCGAGGTTGCGCTGCTGCAGAAGCTGGGCAACGAGGCCGCACAGGAGGCATAAACCCTTATGACCGCAGGTCAAAACCGCATACCCGTGAATCTTGACTATGCCGCCTCGACGCCCATGCGCGCCGAGGCGCTCCTTGCGCAGCGCGAGTACGACGAAAGCGAGCTTGCCGGCGTCAACCCCAACTCGCTGCACTCGCTCGGCCGCAAGGCTGCCGCACGTCTGGAGGTTGCACGCCGCGAGATCGCCCGCAGCTTTGGCGCGCGTGTTCGCCCGTCCGAGATTGTACTAACCAACGGCGGTACCGAGGCCAACCAGCTGGCGCTCCTCGGACTTGCCGAGGGTGCTCGTCAGCGCGATCGTAAGCGCGAGCGCGTGATCGTGTCTGCGATCGAGCACGATTCGATCCTGGACAACCTGCCGCTGCTGCGAGCCGCGGGCTTTACCGTCAACCTGGTGCAGCCCTGCCGTGCGGGCTACATCGAGCCTGCCGAGCTGAGCGACTTGTTGGGCGACGACGTCGCGCTCGTGAGCATCATGGCCGCCAACAACGAGACCGGCGTGGTGCAGCCCATTCGCGAGCTTGCCGCGGCTGCGCATACCGCGGGCGCCCTGTTCCACACCGATGCCATCCAGGGCTATCTGCATATTCCGCTCGATGTGACCGAGCTGAGCGTCGATGCTATGACCGTTGCAGCACACAAGATTGGCGGCCCCGTAGCCTCCGGCGCGTTATACCTAAAAAGCCGCACGCCGCTGCGCCCCCGCATCTTTGGCGGAGGACAGGAAGCCGGACGTCGTGCCGGCACGCAGGACCTGCGCACGCAGCTGGCCTTTGCCGCTGCCGCCTCGTCTCTGGCGCCCCATGTGGCTCAGGAGCGCGAGAAGCTGCAAGCCCTTTCCGACAAGCTCTACGCCACGCTCACGGCCCATCCGCGCATTCACGCCACCATGGGCGACTACACGCAGGCCGACCGTCTGCCCGGCATGGTATCGATCTATATTGACGGCATGGACTCCGAGGAGCTCATCATCAAGCTCGACGCCGCCGGTTTTGAGGTTTCGGCCGGATCGGCTTGCTCGAGCGGCAGCATGGACCCGAGCCACGTGCTGAGCGCCATGGGCATTGGTCGCGAGCAGGCGCTGGGCGCACTGCGCATCTCCTTCGATGACCGCGTGAATCCGGCCGATCTGGACGACTTTGCCCAGACGCTGCTCTCGATTGTAGGTGCCGCATGATCGTCGCCGATCTCGAGCGCGCCCTGCTGGCACGCTATCCCAAAATGGACGCCGAGCCCTGGGACCACGTAGGCTTATCCGTTGGTGACCCCGACGACGAGATCCGCGGCGTTGCCTGCGCGCTTGACGCTACCAGGGACAACGTGCAGCGCGCCTTGGAAGCCGGAGCCAACGTGTTGCTCACGCATCATCCCGTCTACATCAAGGCGCCCGAGTCGTTTTGCCCGCCCAGCGCAACGCGCCCCCAATGCAGCGCGGCGCTCTACGAGGCGGCCCGCTGCGGGGTGAGCATTATCTCGCTCCACACCAACCTGGACCGCTCGCACGAGGCACGCATCTGCCTAAGTAAGCTGTTGGACGCGGCGCCTGCAAGCTCGTTGGAGCACGTAGACGACCCCGAGGCCTGCGGCCTGGGAGTTTTTGCGACACTCAACGACCCGTGCACGCTGCGCGATCTTGCCGCCCGTGCTGCCACGGCCTTTGGCAGCGACCCACGCGTATGGGGCGATGCCGAGCGCCCGTGCCGCACCGTCGCCATTCTGGGCGGCTCCCTCGGCGACTTTGGCGAGCTTGCCATCGCCGCCGGTGCGGATGTCATCGTGACGGGCGAGGCGGGCTATCACGTGGCGCAAGATCTTGCCTTGCGCGGGCTGAGCGTGATTCTGCTCGGCCACGACCGCTCCGAGGAGCCGTTCGTGGATATCTTAATGAACTCTGCGGTTGACGCCGGGGTCGACCCCCGTCATGCGATTAAAATACTGAACCCTTGCCAATGGTGGACTGTGACAAAAGGAGAGAACTTATGAGCGCCGGCGCTACGCTACTCAAGCTGCAACAGATCGATTTGGAGCTCGCCCGCAACAAGAGCGAACTTGCCAATATGCCGGAGCTTAAGGAGCTCGCCTCAAAGCGCAAAACCTATGTAAAGCTTAAGTCCGAAATGACCAAGCTCTATGCTCAGCGCAAGGACCTCGACATTGAGCTGGACGATCTCAACACCACCGAGATCCAGACCAACAACGCCATCGAGTCCGCCAAGAAACGCCACGTCGACGGCTCTGACTACCGCGAGGTCCAGGATCTGGAAAACGAGCTCGCCACCCTGGCCAAGCGCCTGGACAAGATTGAGCACACCCGCAAGGATGTCGTTATCGCCCACAAGGAGGCGCTCGACCGTGAGGCTCGCGCGCAGGACATCATCGCCAAATTCGAGGAGGGCGTGAAGGCCGACACCAAGGCTGCCCGCGCCAAGGCCGCCGACCTCCAGGCTCAGATTGATGCCGCCACCAAGGAGCGCACCGCGCTCGCCGCCACGCTGCCGACCGACGTGCTCACCGACTACGAGCGTCTGCTCAAGCAGTTCCGTGGCCTGGCCGTCGAGACCATTAAGGGCAACATCCCCACGGTCTGCCACACCGCGCTGCAGGCGTCGTCCATGAGCGACCTCAACCACGACGGTAGTGAGATCACGCACTGCCCGTACTGCCACCGCCTGCTCGTGCTCCCCAACAAGGAAGCCTAACAATGACGACGGCACCCGACAATTCAATGCAACTTGAGGGAAAAACGATCCTGTTGGGCATTACCGGCGGGATCGCCGCCTATAAGTCGTGCAATATCGTGCGCCTGCTGCAAAAACGCGGCGCACGCGTCAAGGTCGTTATGAGCGAGCATGCCACCGAGTTTGTGGGCCCGCTCACCTTTCGCGCGCTCACGGGCGAGCCGGTCGCCGTGGGTCTGTTCGACGACCCCTCCGACCCCATCCACCATATCTCGCTGGCGCAGGAGCCCGACTTGGTGGTCGTGGCGCCCGCGACGGCCAATATCATCGCCAAGATGGCCAACGGCATCGCCGATGACCTCATCTCCACTACGCTGCTTGCCACGCCGCGTCCTATCGTGGTCGCGCCGGCCATGAACAATGGCATGTGGAAGGCGCCGGCCACGCAGGCCAACATGACCACGCTGCGCGAGCGCGGTGTCCACGTTGTGGGTCCGGGAAGCGGCTACCTTGCCTGCGGCGATGTGGACACTGGACGCATGAGCGAGCCCGAGGACATCGTCGAGGCCGTCTGCAAGCTGCTCGACCCCGCTCCTCAGGACCTTGTGGGCAAGCGCATCGTGATCACCGCCGGCCCCACGCACGAGCCGATCGACCCCGTGCGCTTCATTGGCAACCGTTCATCGGGCAAGATGGGTATCGCCCTGGCGGGGGAGGCCACGCGCCGCGGTGCCGCCGTCACGCTCTTGCTGGGACCGACATCGCTCGACGTTCCCCGCGGTGTAGCGTGCGTGCGCGTACAAACCGCAGCGGAAATGCTCCAGGCTGCGCTGAGCGCCTTCCAGACGGCCGACGCGGCCATTTGTGCCGCCGCCGTCGCCGACTACACGCCTGCGGCCCCGGCGGACCATAAACTCAAAAAGGCCAACGAGCGCCTGGATCGAATTGAGCTCGTCGAGACCGTTGACATCCTGGCCGAGCTCTCACGCCAAAAGGGCGATCGCCGTGTGATCGGCTTTGCGGCCGAGACCGATAACGTCGTGGAGTACGCGCAGCGCAAACTCGTGCGCAAGGGTTGCGATGCCATTATCGCCAACGATGTCTCGCGCGCCGATTCGGGCTTTGGGACCGATACCAACAAGGCCTGGATAGTAAGTACAGCGGGCACGCAAGAACTTCCCGTACTAACAAAACCCCAGCTCGCAGATACAATTTTAGACTTGCTTCAAAATTTGTAAAAAAGTTCTTGCACAAGGACAAAGTTTCGGGTTACTATACTCCCTGTTGCGAGCGAGAGCAGAGCAACAAACAAAAGCTTCGGGACGTGGCGCAGCTTGGTAGCGCACTTGACTGGGGGTCAAGGGGTCGCTGGTTCGAATCCAGTCGTCCCGACCAGAAGTTTGCAGGTCAGGCACCTTGTGCCTGGCCTTTTTTTATCAGGAATCATCAGGGAATCACCGGAGAATCACCGGCTGTTTTTTAGCCAATAAAGACACGCCCTTCTACCTGCACTTTTGTAGAATCTCGGTTAAAATGGATCCCACCTTCACTTTCTTTCCATATTTGTTGAATTCACTGATTCGTTTTGATTCCACATTTGTAGTCTATCTAGCCTAAATTTTTCTACATACGCGAAAATCACCTACCTGTGCCTAGCTACTGCGGCTACGACATCCAAGCCAACTGTCCCGCCCTGCTTCACTAATTCCCCGCACGTTCGCACGGAACCCCGACACCGCCCAAGGGCCGCGATACTTTTTCGATTTCTTTCGGCAGCGAGAGGAAGGCTTCCGTGCCTGCCGAAACAAGGCACTGCGCTCCAAAAAGCTAACGCCGCGGGTATTAAGCCGACACCGCTACGGTGCCACCGGCCATCGCTGCGGGCACCTGCGGCGTAATCGCCCCAGAGTCCGCCATCTGGGCCATGCCGGCGAAGTCCTAGGCGACGGCGTGAGCGTGCGGCTCAGGGCGGCGTTCGCGCCGTCATTCTCGTGCGACCTCAAGAGAGTGCGTCGGCGCGGGCTCGACTAGGGCGAGCTCGCCACCGTCATCGACTTCATCGTCGAGAACGCCCCGAGGCGCTGGAGGAACTTCATAGACGCCGCATGCGCACGCTCAAGGGCGCATTGAGGGGCAGAGCTGAGGATTTGAAGATCGAGGCATGGGACTAGAAGGGAGCTCGGAATTCGCGGGCCAGGATCCGAACATCGACCCGCGCGCTTGGCGATTCTTACCAGTTCAGACGGTTTGCAGGCTATTCGCGCTGCGGGAGAGACTCGCACCACTGCAGCAATGCGCTCAACATAGTGGGCTTGTCTTGCACGAACTGCTCACGCTTCACACCGCGGCGCGGCTCAAAGCGAATGTCGTAACCCCTGTTGTCCAGGTACACGACATAGCTTTCGGGGGTGCCGGGCAGGTTCAGCGCTGCATGGCGCGTGCTGCCAATGCGCTGCGGCGCTTCCATAAGAGACTCGTTGGGCAGCTGACCGCCGTATACCTCCTCTAGTGCGCGGAAGCGGCGCCTAAATCTCAGGTAACCGTGGCAGCCCTCGTCTGCATGCCCGGCACAACAGGTCTGCGTTTCATAACCCTTATCGTTCAGCATGCGCACGTGGGGCTGCAGCTCGTGGTCGATCGCTACCAGGTGATCAGGGCGCTTGCCGCATTCGCATTCGCCCAAGGGCTTAAAGCACTTCGGGCACACGAACAGCATGCACTTCATGGTTTGCTCGGGCGTGAGCTCCCTGATTCCCAGGGCTGCGATTTCTGCCACAGGGGCTTCGGGCTGCACGCAGGGACAGCCGCTTGCGCGCAGAATTGCGTCGATGCGAGCCACGGTGGTGCGCTCCATTTTCAGGGCGATGGCTTCGTCGCGCATCGCGCCAAACGCTTCGATGTCTTTCGTAACTGCAGAAAGCGGGGTTCGCCGAGAGATGTACACGAATGCGTTCTTTTCCCTCGCAGCGGGTTCGCCCTCAATCTTCACCGTGACGCCGGCTTTTGCATAGGTGCCGTACTGCACGCCATTCGCTTTGTCCAGCGTCTGGACCTCGCCCCGCGTGAGACCATGCCACAGCACGCCTTCCACAAACGATCCTTCCATGCGCATGATGGTGGGACGGCCCTTCGCGTCGCACGCCAGCGTGTAGCCATAGAGCTTCGCCTTGGTTGCATAAACATGGTGACCGCCCTCGAGCTTTTTGGCAATGCGGTCATGGCTGATGTCAAAGCCATATGCGAAGTACGGGGTTTCCGCATACTCGCGGGTGTCGGCGGAGTGTTCGCGCGCGCTGAACACCGGGACAGAGGGACGATTAAAGTTGTGCACGTCAAACTCAGGCAGGCTGTTGCACCAGCCGAGCAGGGTGCGCAGCAGGGCCTTGCGCTGCTTCTCGAACTCATCCAGCGTAAGGGAGTAACTAAGGTCTGCCTGCAGCGCAGGGTCGCTGCTGCGCACTGCGCGGAACCCTTCGGGGACGTCAATCTTGTAACCGAACTCGCCTGGAATCTTGATTGCCAAGTAGATGCGGTGAGACCCGCAGAAGGTGGCCTCACTCGCTTCCATCACCTGGTAGCGCTTAGAGCGCAGGATGCGTCCATGCTGCTGAAGGCCACGGGGGAAACGGCGTGCGTAGTAACCGGTGTAACGGCATGTGCAATCGGCGATCTGG
Source organism: Collinsella sp. LCP21S3_A9 (assembly GCF_052118785.1). Taxonomy (NCBI): domain Bacteria; kingdom Bacillati; phylum Actinomycetota; class Coriobacteriia; order Coriobacteriales; family Coriobacteriaceae; genus Collinsella; species Collinsella sp. LCP21S3_A9. The sequence goes on from NZ_JBQKGN010000021.1 coordinate 19,694, forward strand.
TGACCTTCACCGCACACGAAGTCGGCGTATTCGCGTGCAGCGGGGAGGTCAATCTTGGCTGCGCCATACGCCGCCGACTCTTCTTGCGCGCGCAAGCGGTCCAGGCTGTCGGCGCGCATGTCGGACATCTGCGCCAAGGTTGCCTCATCAAGCTGCATCACGCGGCCGGCTTCGACCACGCGGTCGATGTAATCGTACTTTTCGGTGTACCTGCGCAGCGGGGTGCGCTCAGAGATGTAGACCATCGCCTCAAGGGTTGCGGGAACCACATCGCCTTCGCGCCCAACGGTCACCGTTTCCTTGCGGTAACAACCAGATGCAATGCCTTCGTAGCGGTCGAGAGACGCCACGTGAGAGCTATCGAGCGCCCACAGCGCGCCTTGCACATGCGACCCCTCGCGCTTGGTGATGGTGAGGTATCCGGCGGTGTCGAACGCCAGTTCATAGCCGTTCAGGGTCGCTTTGCCCAGCAGCACCGCGCCGGGGCAGCGGGTTTCAACTTGATGGATATCAAGGTTGCTGCCGTACGCGAAGTTGATGGTCGAGGGCGCAGTCTCGGGGTGACGGGCTGAGGCGTTGTTGCGCTTCTCGTTGTACTTCATGGTTCACGCCTTTCGGTGTTGTGATGGGCTTCGGTCGCTCGAGCTGATTGCAGCATACAGTCTGAAGCCGAAAAGGCGTGAAAACCTGAGATTGTCATTTTAAGAAATAGAACGAAAAGGACGGCCATGCACGAAATCGCGCAGGCAGAAAGCGCTGTTCGAGGCGCATCCTGCGAAAGGATACCCGTTCAGAAGGGTTGTTGCCAGTTTTTATCGATTCGATTTTTTACGAGCGCACGAAGAGGTTGCGTTTAGAAAAACGCAAGGGCGGCTGTTTCGCCTGTAAGCAAACATGAAATCGGCCGCAGCGGTACCGCCTGGGAGGGCGGACGAGGGACTTGGCCGCAACCTAATCCCCGGGTGCGGCTGCTACGCTCACTACTTGAGAATCGTAGACCGCCCAGTATGTTCCATCCAAGAGTCGCAACACGAAACAGCGGTCATCTTTGCCTATTTCGGCGGCGTTTACGCATTTCTGAAGATCGGCGTGGCGCGCGTAGCGGCCGACGAGCTCATCTCCATTTACAAGCACGACTTTAAGGTCGAGGCCCATCTTCTCGTACATGACAATGCGATCTAAAACGGACACCTCGCTTGAGTCGAAGTCGGGCCTTTGCCCACCGCGGCGAATCCCTCGTTCAGTCAATGCCCTGTCGATCCCGCCCTTTGCGTAGTCGCTCAGCTGGGAATAGATTCTGCCAGCGAGATCATCGGCCAAGACGCGCTCTGGGTCCCCGCCTGACCGTTCCGCTCGAAACTCGCCTAATGCCGACAGCATCAGGTACACCTCATGCAATCGCAGCGGCAAGAAGATCGGGTGAGCCGTCGACTTCAGGCCGCCGCGGCTTGTCGGCTCGGCCTTGATGTAGGAGTCGCCAAAACGCACGCCGTCTGCCAGGGCGCTCAGGCGCTTTTGCACCGCCGTGCGCGAGCAGCCCAGGTACGCGGCGATCGCTTGCTGGGTCATTCCCTTATGCGCCGCTTTGAGCAGCATGAGATTTGCCTCGTCCGTGCCTATGAACGACTTGTCCAGGTTGTAGTGGCGCTTTTTTGGGGCGCCGCCGATCTCGTTGCCCTTTTCGAACAGCTCGTGCACGCTCAGGAACAATTCATGGCGGCCGTTGCTTTGGGGGCCTTCCTCTGAGTTGGCATAATCTGCCAGCGCCTTGCAAAACAAGCGATAGTTTTCGTCAGTGACGAAAGTGGGCCACTGCATGTTGTGAAAGCGTGTGCCTTCACGTGTGTCGGCGAATTTCGAATACGCAGACTCAGGATCGCAACCGACCCTTTCCGCAATTTCCGCAACTCTCATGCCAATCCCTTCCGCAACCCAATCACACGCACGAAAAACCTATCAAGCCAGAAGATTGATGTGGCAAAAAAGAAGAAGAGGCATTACACCCCTCCTTCTGGACAGCCTGCACCCCGGTTCCCTGCCTGCCAGTTCGCCCCCCGAAGCCCTCGGGGCGCTGTGGGGTCGAACCCCTCCGCATGGAAAATTCTATCGCGGCCATGCCCGCTATGCGTGTCACGCACACCACGCCAAACGTCAGGTTTACCAGCCGGGACTGAGCCCTCTTTCGAGAGCAGGGTTATATTAGCATCTACAAACTCGAAAAACCCTGCCGCATTTGAGGAGTACCAAGAAAAAGGTCTACACCTTGAATATCAACCTCACCCGAACACCTCCCGCATTCACACGAACATGTACGGATGAATGCGGGAATCCGATACCCTGAGGGCCGGATCGGCCGGCCCACTGGGCACGAGCGGGACACGGTCCAGAGGATGCCGGAGCGCAGGGTCCCGTGCAGGGAGATCGCGGGGGAGCCGGGCAGGTCGCCCTAGACGGTGAGCGCCGAGGTGCCGTCGCGCCCACCCATGAAAAGAGGGTTTCTTTGCGGGCGCCGCATCCGCACGCCCCCGCAAAGAAACCCTCGCACTCGCATCTCTACCTGCGAACCCGCACGCGCCCTCGCGCACGCGCCGCGGCAGCTGCTAGTCGCGGTAGAACGAGCCCATGTAGCGGATGTACTCGTCCTCGGTGTGGTTGGCCTTCCAGTCGTGGACGGAGTCCTTGTTGCGCTGGCCGGCGATGACGGAGAGCTCCTTACCCAGCTTCTCAAAGGCCTCGTCGACGCACTCCTCGGGGGTGAGGGCGATCTTCATGACGGCCTCGCCCTGCGGGCCGCCGGGGAGGTTGGACAGCAGGCTGGGGGTTAGGGTGGTGCCGAGGGTGATGACCTCGACGTCGACACCGGTGCCCTCGCACTCGCAGGCCACGGCCTCGGTCATCTTGAGGATGAAGGCCTTGCCCGCGCCGTACTGGCCGTTCCAGGGGCTGGAGCTGATGCCGGTCATCGACGAGACGTTGATCACGGCGCCGCGGTCCTGGGCGGCAAAGATCCGCATGTAGTGGTGGAAGCACTTGAGGAAGGTCACGACGTTGACGTTGATCATGGCCTCGTGCTTCTCCCAGGGAGTGTCCTGGATCTTGCCGAAGCTGTGCAGGCAGGCCACGTAGCTCATGAAGCCCATGTCCAGGCCCTCGGTCGCGGCGAAGACGGTCTCGGCAGCGTCGGGCTGGCTAAAGTCGGCGCGCACGACCTTGGTCTCCACGCCGTAGGTCTCACGGATCTCGCCGGCGAGCACGTTCAGCTTCTCCTCGCGACGGCCGACCATGACGACATTCATGCCGCCGGCGGCGATCTTCTCGCAGAACGCCTTGCCGACGCCCTCGGTCGCGCCCAGGATCAGGCCCCACTCACCGTACTTTTCCCTCAGGTTCATACTGCATCCTCTCTCTCGATGCCCATGCGGGCACCTCTCCTTTAGCGTGCGGCCGCTCAGCCGCATACGGTGCGCCATTATGCGCTGAACAAGAGGGGAGTGCGTTCACGACTTTGCGAACGAACCCGAAACAACGATGAACGGTTTCGGTCTATCACCACAATGAAACCCTTGCAGTATCAAGAGGGGAGGTGCTGGCGGGTGGAACCAAAAGGTGAACGCCGCCCTGGCGTGAGCGGCGTTCGATGTGGTTTTACCCACCTTGGTAACTATTCACCAGGAGGGCATTGCGACCTCCGGTCGCCTTTGCTGTATCCCCTTGTGTGCCCATGTACAAAGGGATGCATCGCTATTCTGCGCCGGTGCTCGACGTCACCGCTTCGGTAGGCTCGGCAAATACGTTTCTCGCAATGTTCATGGTCGGCGTGATGCTCGATGTGCACATCGATACCGAAGACCTGGGACCTCATGCGCCTCATCGACTACGTTGCGGCGCGCGGCGCGTGGAGTCTGCGCGAACTCGGCTGCGTCGGCTTTTCCGGCGGTGCCATGCAGACGCTCTGCCTCGCTGCGCTCGACGAGCGCGTGCGCTGGGCGCTCATCAGCGGCTACCTCTACGGCGTGCGCGACGCGCTGCTCACCCTCAACAATAACTGTAGCTGCAACTACCAACATAGCCCTCGCGGCTACTTCCTGTGAGAGTTTTTTGTTAAAGCAACGGCGCGAGAGTCCTCGTGGCACCCAGCAGCGTCCTCCACATGTCTGGACTCTCTATGCTCGCGCTGGATAGACATCGCCAGAACGGGTATAGTATCGAGAGTTTTGTCGTTTACCAGCGGGGGAGTCCTGTGGGCATCAAAAAGAAGATCAAAAAGGAGCTTATCGGCACCTCCGATTACCCGTCGAATAAGATTTTCACGATCTCCAATTTCATTACCTTCACGCGCCTGGTCCTCACGCTGGTCTTCCTGTACCTGTTTGTGACGGACAACAACCGTGTCGTCGCCATTGTCATCTATGCCATCGCGGCCTCCACCGACTGGATGGACGGTCAGATTGCCCGCATGACTAAAACGGTCTCGTGGCTTGGCAAGGTTATGGATCCCATCTGCGACCGTGCGCTGCTATTTACAGGCGTTTTAGGTCTCGTGGTTCGCGGCGAGCTTCCCATCTGGGTCTGCGTGCTCATCATTGGGCGCGATATCTACCTGGGCATCGGCACGCTCATCGTGCGCCACTACCATCGCCGCCCCATCGACGTCGTCTTTCCCGGCAAGATTGCCACGGCGCTGCTCATGACCGGCTTCTCGCTCATGCTGCTGGGCTTTCCCACCGTGGACGGCTGGCATCTGCTGCCCGCCACGTTCACGGCCTTCCCGGGCCTCAACGGCAGCTCGGTACCGCTCGGCATCTTCTTTGTGTATGGCGGCGTCATCTTCTCCATGCTCACCGCTGTCATCTATTCCATTAAGGGTGGAGCGGCCATTAAACAGGCTGTTGCGCATCCAGAGGACGAAGACGTCGACTTTCTTAACCCCGAAATCGAAGACTAAGCCATTGGGGTATTATTACGTACAGTTCATTCTTTGCGGCATGTCCGCGTTAAGTTAGGGGTTGTCATGGACAACATGGTTAACAATATGCCTCAAAACGATAAGACTGCCGACGCAACCTGCGTCTTCCGTGTGCCTTCGAGCGACGTTACCGTTCCCGATCTTATGGCGAACGTTCGCATCACTGCCCCCGTTCTGTCTATTGTCAAGGGGCCGCAGACCGGTGCTGCCTTTGAACTCGAGGACGATGTGACCACCATTGGCCGCGATCCGGCAAACGGCATTTTCCTCAATGACATGACCGTATCGCGTAGCCACGCACGCATTATTCGCGAGGGTCTGGCTGCTCGCATCGAGGACTTAGGCTCGCTCAACGGCACGTGGGTTGACGGCGCTATCGTCAATGCCGCCCCGCTGCACGACGGATCTTCCGTCCAGATCGGTACGTTTACGCTCATCTACCACGAGAGCACGCCGGAGCGCATCGAAACCGGTGAGTAAGGCATGGCCGAACGCAACTATCTGAGTATCGGCCAGGTCGTCAATTTACTTCGAGGCGCATACCCCGATCTTTCGAACTCAAAAATTAGATTTCTAGAAGATGAGGGGCTCATCACCCCTCATCGTACGCCTAAGGGGTATCGCCAATACTCCAAGGAGGACGTTGACCGTCTAGAGGTCATTCTGCACCTGCAGAAGACTCGCTACATGCCGCTCAACGTGATCAAGCAACGCCTGGAAAACGCTACAGATCTCTCCACGCTTGCCTACGAGGTGGGTCTGCTGTCCGACGTTCCGCTCAAGACGGAACCAAAGGAAACCAAGCAAAAGCTGCACCCCATCGAGACGATTCCGGATATGTTGGGCGTCGAGATCTCGTTTATTCGCTCCTTGGCCGAAAACGACCTTATTCGCATTATCAAGAGTCCGCAGAACCGTGAGCTCGTCGACGGGCGCGATTTTCCGATTATCCGCTACTGTTCTGAGCTGTCACGCTTTCATATCGAGCCGCGAAACCTTCGTCAGTACGTATCATCCGCCAACCGCGAGTCTTCGATGTTCGAGCAAGTGCTCGTGAGTATGCTTGGCATGGACACCTCCGATGATGAACGCGATGCCAAGCTCGAACGCGCGTTTAAGAAGTTACATGACCTCACCGAGGGCGTGCATACTGCGCTGCTCAAGAACCGCGTGTTTGAGTCACTCAACGCCGTAGTCGAGGACGCCGATATCGATGCCCTCGATGAGGAGATCGCACGCTCCGAATCAACCAAGGCCAAAAGCGAAGAGGCATCTGCCTCCGCGGTCACCGTGCGCGAGGAATCCCTCGTGCAGCCGCTTAAGGTTGTCGCCCCCTCGCACACCGGCACCGCCAGCGCGGACAAATAAACGCTTCTACAAACCAGCCTCCCATGAAAGGTCACGCCATGTACGACTTCGAATCTCACATCGTCGACATCCCCGACTATCCCGAGCCCGGAGTCGTCTTTAAGGACATCACGCCGCTCTTTAGCAATCCCGAAGCGCTTAAAGCCATGGTCGACGCGCTAGCGGAGCATTTCTCCGGCATGGGCATCACTAAGGTCGTAGGACCCGAGGCTCGCGGTTTTATGGTAGGCGTGCCTGTTGCCGTGGCACTCGGTGCCGGCTTTGTTCCCGCACGTAAACCGGGAAAACTGCCACGTAAGACCGTTAGCCAGGAATACGAGCTCGAATATGGAACCGATTCGATTGAGATTCACGTCGATGCCATCAGCTCTAAAGATACCGTGTTGATTCTGGACGACTTGGTCGCGACGGGCGGAACCGTCGAGGCAACAGGTAAACTGGTGCGAGATATGGGCGCAAAGCTCGTAGGTTATGGTTGTATCCTTGAGCTTGCGTTTCTTAATCCGCGCAAGAAGCTCACGCCTTCTAACGAGGACGTTGAGCTCTTTAGCCTGGTAACGGTGGACTAGCCGCTACCCTTAGATACTGGAAAGGAAGCTCCATGCGCACAGCAAACACGCACAAAAACATGGCACGCTGCGCAGCTACGGCAACCCTCGCTTGTGTTTTGGGCTTGGGCCTCGCGGCTCCTGCCTATGCCGATACCGCGTCCGATCTTGCCGCTGCTCGTACCAAACTCGAGCAGATCGGTACGCAAACCCAGCAAATTCATGAAGAACTCTCCGCACAGACGCAGGAGCTTGATCAGACTGCAGGCGAGATCACGCAAAAGCAGCAAGAGATTGCCGAGGGTCAGGCAAAGCTTTCGTCCTACGTTGCCGGTGAGTACAAGACTGGCGGTCTGAGTCTCCTTCAGGTTCTGACGGGCGTCGACGATCTGGGCGATATGCTCAACCGTTTGTTCTACTACGGCAAGGTCTCCGACAAGCAGGCCCAAACCATTCAGGAGGTCAAGGACCTTAAGCAGCAGCTCACCGATAAGCAGGCCGAGCAGGAGAAGAACGTCGCCGCGACGCAGAAGAAGGTCGACGAACTCAACGCCCAGCAGGCTGAGGCCCAGAGTGTCGTGAACTCCCTGGATTCACAGCTGCAGGCCGAGCTTGCCGCCGAGGCCGAGGCGAACGCCGCGCTGCAGGCTGGCATAAATGCCAGCACCGCCGAAAAGGCCACGGTGAGCAACGACACCGCCGGTACGACCGAGAACACCAACAATGGTGGCGGTACGACCAACAACGGCGGCGGTAACACGCCTGCGCCCGCGCCCGCTCCTGCTCCCACCCCGCAGCCCTCGACGCCCGCCCCGGCACCGGCCCCTTCCGCGCCGAGCCAGTCCGTTGACGGCGGCAGCGTTGTCTCTCGCGCTTATAGCAAGCTTGGTTGCGCTTATTCCTGGGGCGGCATTGGCCCGAACAGCTTTGACTGCTCCGGCTTTGTAAGCTACTGCCTCACCGGCCGCTACTGCCGCCTGGGCACTACCGGCACCTTCATGGGTTGGCCCCGTGTTTCTGATCCTCAGCCGGGCGACGTCGTGGTTAACTCTTACCACACCGGCATCTACATTGGTAACGGCCAGATGATCCATGCTTCCGACTACAGCACGGGCGTTATCATCAGCTCCGTTGCCGCTGGCATGAACAACAATTATATTTTCGTTCGCTATTAAGTGTTTTAACTCAGCTAACGAAAGTGGACCTCGTATCCTTTGGGAGCGAGGTCCATTGTTTTATCTCGACCGCCCATTTTGTGTGTAAACTACAATCTAGTTTTGAATACTAGATATGTGCAGCATCTGTCCAAAAGATAGCTATAATTGTTGATGAACAACTAGAAAGGACCCTCAATGAGCTGGGCACTCATCTCAGATTCGAGCTGCAATCTTCGCGATTGGCAACCAACCGCACCTCATACCACCTTTGCATTTGCACCCCTTAAGATCCGAGTGGGGGAGCGTGAATTTGTCGACGATCTCTCGCTCGATGTTCACGAGCTTAATGTTGCCATTCAATCGGAATCCAGCGCATCATCGAGCTCCTGCCCAAGCGTAGGGGAGTGGGCTGAGCTCTTTAAGCTCGCCGACATGACGATCTGCATGCCCATCTCCGAGGGCGTCTCGGGAAGCTACAATGCCGCGGCCACTGCGCGTGACATGGTGCTTGCCGAAGAGCCCAATCGTAAGATTCACCTGGTTAATTCGCGCGCAGCAGGCGGCAAGATGGACCTGATCTTCTTACTGTTTGATCGCTATCTTGCAAGTAAACCGGATGCCTCCTTTGAGGAAGCCTGCGCCTACTTCGATAGCTTGGAGCAGAACAGCAAGATCCTCTTTAGTTTATGCAATTACGAAAACCTTGCGAAGGCCGGACGTATCCCCAAGGCGGCCGGTGTTATTGCCAACAAGCTCAACATCCGCATTTTGGGCACGGCGAGCGAAGCGGGCGAAATTGAACTCGTTGGGCATACGCGTGGCGAAAAGAAGATGCTCACCAAGATTGTCGACACCATGGAGGCCGAGGGTTTCACGGGCGGCGAGGTCATCATCGATCACGTTGAGAACGAAGCTGGAGCCCAGGCGCTTGCCGACCGCATTGTGGAGCACTGGCCAGGCTCCAAGACTATCATCATGCCCTGCAACGGCCTAGATTCCTATTACGCCGAGATGCATGGTCTCATCATCGGCTACGGCATGGGCGTGGCTTCGGGCCAATAAAGCCCAACCATGCAAAAACGCGGGCGGGACAAAGTGACTGATGGCACTTTATCCCGCCCGCGTTATACGTCGCCTAGCTATTAAACCCATTGAACTTGAGGTAGCTCATCAGGTACGCCTTCGATACAAAAGACGAAACCGCACTGCGTACGAGCAGCGATTCGCGCGTAACCTGATGTGCGGTATCGGGCACGGGAGTCTGCTCACGGGAAAAAGCCGCACGAATCGATGCCTCAAGTTGATCGACTACATAATCGAAGGCCGTCGGAGCGTCGTAGCTCAAGCGCTGAATATTAAAGAGCGCCTGAACCGCAGCGATGGGCAACACCTGCTTAAAGATACAAATGGCGATGAGACGCGCAATCTGCTCACGGCCATACTGCTTTTTAACCGGAGCAGGAACGAGGCCGACCTTTACGTAGTTATTGATCATCGAAGGCGTGATAACGGGCTGCTCTACGCAAATCGAAAGCGGCTCCATCCACAGCGCAACATATTCAATAACCTGATCACGATAGAGTGTTACGTTGGGCAGCTGGTCATAGCGTGGCAGGCTCAACGCATTGAGTTTACCCACCATATCGGACTGAATAAATGCATCCGGCAGCACCGTCGGCTGAATATCCTCCGGCTTAATGCTGACCGATGTATCGGACATCGGGATAACATGTTTGACGTGGTTCATAAGAGACCTCCGTTCGTTTTCTATATTGTATTCTAGATTATCTAGTTTTGCATACCACATAGCCGCTAAGTAAAAGTGGTTGGACAGCACCTTGATTATCAACTTTATCCGAACACCTCCCACATTCATCCGTACATGTGCGGATGAATGTGGGAACCCGATACCCTGAGGGCCGGATCGGCCGGCCCCGGGAGATCGGAGGACGGTATGTCCGGAA